>CAYPJK010000038.1:12885-13135 GCA_964411025.1 uncultured Nevskia sp. | reverse complement strand
CAGCCGCTTCCTGTTCAGCTGGCCGCAGTCGCAGGTCAGCGTGATGGGTGCCGAACAGGCTGCCAACACGCTGGCCGACGTCAAGATCCGCCAGCTCGCCAGGCAGGGCCGCCAGCTCGGCGACGCCGAGATCGCCGCGATCCGCGACGCGGTGCTGGCCGAGCTCAAGCGCAAGCAGAGCGCCTACTGGTCGACGTCGGAAATCTGGGATGACGGCATCCTCGATCCGGTCGACACCCGCAACGCCCTC
>CAYPJK010000038.1:250-12875 GCA_964411025.1 uncultured Nevskia sp. | reverse complement strand
GCCGCGCTCAATGCCCCGATCGCCGAGCCGGGTTACGGCGTGTTCAGAATGTGAATCCCGCAGCCGCGCTGCAGCGGGTGCAATACCCGATGCGGGCTGGCCCGAAGCGCTGCCCGTGACGCTGATGACCCGCTGGCAGCTGACACACCTGTCGGCTTCTGTGACGCGTGCGAAGGGCGAGCCCTCGCGGACTTCTGCTGTCATGACAGCGTCGCACGGCATCGCTAGCATCTGACCGACCGATCGGTTAGTCTTGCCGCCCGTCCATCCGCACAGCGCCCGATGCCGCCTGTACCCGACCTTGCCAGCGGCGCCCGCGCGATCCTCGAAGCCGCGACGATCGCCTTTGCGCGCGCCGGTTTCGATTCGGTGTCGATCGCCGACATCGCCGCCCAGGCGGGCGTCAGCAAGGCCAACATCTTCCACCACTTCAAGTCGAAGGAAGCGCTGCACCAGGGCGTGCTGCGGGAAGCCTGCAAGGGCCATGCGGAGTTTGCCGAGGCGCTGCTGGCGCGTACCGACATGGGCAGCGTCGACAAGCTGCGGGCGCTGATCCGCTTCGATTTCGCCGACGCCTTTGCCAACGAGCTGAACACCCATCTGGTGGTTCGCGAAGTGCTGAACACCGGCTGCTGCGCCGGGCGCGATCTGGTCGAGCCGGTATTCATGCGCAACTTCAACGCCGTGGTCGGTATCATCCGGCAGGGGCAGGCGAACGGTGCGTTCGCGGCCGACATCGACCCGTCGACGGTGACGCTGATGATCGGCGCGACGGTGATCCTGTTCTTCCAGAACCGGCAGATCCTCGACCGCTTCCCCGGCATGCAGGCCGATGCCGACCCCGACAGCTATGCCGACCTCGTGTTCCGCGCGGTGCTCGGCGGCGTCATCGCTGCACCGCGCACGCCGGCAACGACGCCGGCCACCAAAACCACGAAGCCGAAGGCCCGCACCGGCGCACGCAGCACGCCGCGCGCGCCGGGTTCCACCGCAACGAAAACGAGACCGAAAGCATGACCCGCACTGCATGGAGCGCGGCCCTGGTGCTGCCGTTGGCGCTGCTCGGCGGCTGTGCCGTCGGGCCGGATTTCAAGTCGCCCCCCGTACCCGGTGCTGACGAGAAGCTGAGCCTGACGCCGCTGCCCGCCGAAACCGCGAGCGCCGCCGTGGCCGGTGGCGAAGCCCAGCGTTTCCTCGACAACGCGCCGGTATCGGCGCGCTGGTGGGAGCAGTACGGCTCGCCGGAACTCAACGCCCTGGTCAACGACGCGCTGCGCGCCAGCCCGTCGATCGCCTCGGCGCAGGCGGCGCTGCGTTCGGCGCAGGCCAATGCCCGCGCCCGCTACAGCGACCTGTTCCCCGATGCCAGCCTCGATTTCAACGGCACGCGCCAGAAGATCGACTTCGGCAGCTTCGGCCAGCCAGGCGGCGGCGGCCTGATCTACAACCTGTTCAATGCGTCGGTGAATGTCAGCTACGGGCTCGACATCTGGGGCGGCACGCGCCGTGGCGTCGAAGCCGCGAAGGCCTCGGCCGAAGCCCGCGAGCACGAACTGAATGCGGCCTACCAGACGCTGATCGGCAATGTCGTGACCACTGCGATCACCGTGGCCGAGAACGACCTGCTGGCCGATGGCGCCCGCATCCTCGTGCAGGACCAGACGGCGCGGGTGGCGATTGCCCGCCGCCAGCGCGAGCTGGGCGCGATCACCACCGCCGAGGTCGCGGTGATCGAAGGCCAGCTGGCCAACGAGCAGGTGTCGCTGTCGACCTACGAGCAGCGGGCGCTGGCCGCCCGCACGCAGCTGGCCGTGTACCTGGGCCGGACGCCGGGATCGGCGGCGGCGGTCGATCTGAAGCTGGTGTCGCTGAAGCTGCCGACCGAGATTCCGGTCAGCCTGCCGTCGACGCTGGTGCGCCAGCGGCCCGACCTGCGCGCCGCCGAAGCCGGCCTGCACGAGGCCGCCGCGAAGATCGGCGTGGCCACCGCCAACCAGCTGCCGCAGATCGCGCTGAGCGCGAACCTGGGCACGCAGGCAACCAAGATCGGCGACCTGTTCAGCAACAACATCTGGTCGATCGGCACGGCGGTGACCCAGCCGCTGTTCCGCGCCGGCGAGCTGTCGGCGCTGAAGAAGGCGGCGATCGCGGACTACGAGAAGGCCGAAGCCGACTACCGGCTGACCGTGCTCAATGCGTTCCGCAACGTTGCCGATTCGCTGCAGGCGCTGCAGTCCAACGCCAGCCTGCTGGGCGCCTACGCCAATGCCGCCAAGGCCGCCGAGATCTCCTACCAGAACGCCGATCGCCAGCACGCGCTGGGCGCCGGCACCGCCACCGAGAAGGCCCGGCTGCATGCCGAGCTGACCCGCGTGCGGGCCGGCTACTACGTGACTGTGGCCAGCCGCCTGCGCGACACCGCCGCGCTGCACATCGCCCTCGGCGGCGACTGGGACACCGAGGTCAACGCAGCCCTGCCGGCACCGGCGCCGGCCGCCCAGGCCGCACTCGTGGCACCGGCCCGCTGACCGCGCGCCCGACTTCCGCATTCCGTACGCATCCAGACCCCTCGGCCGCATCCGGCCGATTTCGGAGAAGCACCCCATGAAGCGCTGGCTCACCCTGATTGGCGTTGTCGTCGTCCTGATTCTCGTCATCGGCGGCATCAAGGCATTGCAGGTCAAGAAAACCCTTGAAGGCTATGCCGCGATGCCGGAGCCGCAGTCGGCGGTGTCGACCGCCAAGGCCGAGTTCCAGGACTGGTCGACCGAACTGCCGGTGGTTGGCTCGCTGCGCGCGGTGCGCGGCGTCGCGCTGGCCAACGAGCTGGCCGGCACTGTCGAGAGCGTCGGCTTCCGCTCCGGCGAGGACGTCAAGGCTGGCGCCCCGCTGCTGCAGCTGGTGGCCGATGCCGACCGCGCCAAGCTGCGCTCGCTGGAAGCCAATGCCGAGCTGGCCGCGCTGAATGCCACCCGCGACAAGCTGCAGTTCGAGGCCGAGGCGATTTCCCGCGCGGCCTACGAGAACAGCGTGGCCACCGCCAAGTCGGCGAAGGCGGCAGTCGAGGAGCAGCGGGCGCTGGTGGCCAAGATGGCGATCCGCGCACCGTTCGCCGGCCGGCTCGGCATCTCGACGGTCAACCGCGGCCAGTACTTGGCGGCCGGTGCGCAGGTGGTGAGCCTGCAGCAGCTCGATCCGATCTACGCCGATTTCAACCTGCCGCAGCAGCAGCTGGCCCAGCTGAAGGTCGGCGAGACGGTGAAGGCGACCATCGACAGCTTCCCGGGCACGGTGTTCGAGGGGACGATCAGCGCCATCGATCCGATCGTCGATACCGAAACCCGTAACGTCCGCGTGCAGGCGACGATCGCCAATCCCGAGCAGCGCCTGCTGCCCGGCATGTTCGCTGACCTGCGGATCTCGGTCGGCCAACAGCAGCGCTACCTGACCTTGCCGCAGACCGCGATCACCTTCAATCCGTACGGTGAAACGGTGTTCGTGGTGGTCAAGCGCGGCGAGGAAAACAAGCCGGACCCGAACCTGCCGGCAGCGCTGGCGAAGAACCAGGCGCTCGACAAGGTCGACGCCGACCAGCGCGCCGCCGATGCCGCCAAGGCCGCTGCCGCCAAGGGCGAGAAAGCGGCCGAAGCGCCGGCCGCAGCAGCAGCCAAGCCGGTTGATCCGAACGCGCCGCCGGTGCTGGTGGCCCGCCAGGTGTTCGAGGTGTCGGGCCCCAAGCGCGGCGACCAGGTGGCGATCCTGTCCGGCCTGAAGGAAGGCGACGAAGTGGTCACCACCGGCCAGCTGAAGCTGCGCAACGGCACCCGCGTGAACATCAACAACGCCGTGCAGCCGAGCTTCGACGCCAACCCGCAGCCGAAGGACCAGTGAGCGCGCCCGCGCGCCTCGCCGAGGACAAGTCCGCATGAAATTCACTGATCTGTTCATCAAGAAGCCGGTGCTGGCGACCGTCATCAGCCTGCTGATCCTGGTGCTCGGCATCCGCTCGATGCTGAGCCTGCCGGTGCGCCAGTACCCGCAGACCGAGAACGCCACGGTCACCGTGTCGACCGTCTACTACGGTGCCAATCCGGACGTGGTGGCCGGCTTCATCACCACGCCGATCGAAGCGGCGGTGGCACAGGCGCAGGGCATCGACTACCTGACCTCGTCGTCGTCGACCGGCATCTCCACCGTCACCGCGACGCTGGCGCTGAACTACGACTCCAACCGCGCGCTCAGCGAAATCAACACCAAGGTGCAGTCGGTGCTGAACCAGCTGCCGCCGGAAGCGCAGCAGCCGACGCTGGCCGTGCAGGTCGGCGAGCAGATCGACTCGCTGTACATGGGCTTTTCCAGCGACACGCTGCCGCAGAACCAGATCACCGACTACCTGATCCGCGTCGTCCAGCCGAAGCTGCAGTCGGTGGCCGGCGTGAAGCTGGTGTCGATCCTCGGCGGCCGCCAGTTCGCACTGCGCGCCTGGCTGGACCCGCAGCGGCTGGCCGCGTTCGGGGTCACCTCCACCGATGTCACCGCAGCGCTGGCCGCCAACAACTACCTGTCGGCGCTCGGCACCACCAAGGGCCAGATGATCAGCGTCGACCTGACGGCCGGCACCGATCTGCACTCGGTCGACGAGTTCAAGAACCTCGTCATCAAGAACAAGGGCAGTGCACTGGTGCGGCTGCAGGATGTCGCCACCGTGACGCTGGGCGCGGAGAACTACGACGCCTCGACGCGCTTCGACGGCAAGCAGTCGGTGTTCATCGGCATCAAGGTGGCGCCGGATGCCAACTCGCTGACCGTGATCAAGGACGTGCGCAAGGTGTTCCCGGACATCCTTGCGGAGATGCCGGAAGGCATTCACGGCGAGATTTCCTATGACGCCACGGCCTACATCCGCGCCTCGATCAGCGAAGTGCAGAAGACGCTGATCGAAGCGCTGCTGATCGTCACCGTGGTGATCTTCCTGTTCCTCGGCAGCTTCCGTTCGGTGCTGATTCCGGTGGTGGCGATGCCGCTGAGCTTGATCGGCGGCTTCTTCGTGATGCTGGTGCTCGGCTACTCGATCAACCTGCTGACCCTGCTGGCGCTGGTGCTGGCGATCGGCCTGGTGGTGGACGACGCGATCATCGTCGTCGAGAACGTCGACCGCCACATGAAGCTCGGCAAGAAGCCGATGCAGGCGGCCCTGATCGCGGCCCGCGAACTGGCCGGGCCGATCATCGCGATCTCCGTGGTGCTGATCGCGGTGTATGTGCCGATCGGCTTCCAGGGTGGGCTCACCGGCGTGCTGTTCTCCGAGTTCGCATTCACCCTGGCCGGTGCGGTCGGCGTGTCGGCGGTGGTCGCGCTGACGCTGTCGCCGATGATGGCGGGCACTTTCTTCAAGGATGACCACGGCTCCAACAAGCTGGTGCAGGCGATCGACCGCAACTTCGAGAAGTTCTCCAGCCTCTACCGCCGGCTGCTCGGCAGCCTGCTGGGCGCCTGGAAGCTGGTGGTCGGCTTCGGCTTCATGATCATCGCGCTGCTGGTGCTGATGATGACCGCGCCGGGCTTCTTCGGCGGCGTGCTGGCCAGCGGTGAACTGGCGCCGGCGGAGGACCAGGGCTTCCTGTTCTACATCTCCTCGGCGGCGCCGAATGCCTCCGCCAAGCAGATGCTGACCTACACCGACCAGATGTACGGGATCATCAAGGACACGCCGGAATACGCCAACGCCTTCCAGATCTCCAGCGAAGGGCAGATCAACTCGGCCATCGGCGGCTTCGTGATGAAGCCCTACGAGGAACGCTCGCGGAAGATCGCCGACATCAACGTCGACCTGCAGATGCGCAGCAACAACGTGGCCGGCGCCAACGTGTTCTGGGTCAACCCGCCGTCGCTGCCGGGTGCCGGCCAGGGCCTGCCAATCCAGTTCGTGATCAACACCACCGAGCCGTTCTCCAAGCTCTACGAAGTGTCGCAGGCGCTGATCGCCAAGGCCCAGGCCACTGGCAAGTTCTACGTGCTCGACAATGGCCTGAAGATCGACAAGCCGCAGACCACGGTCAAGGTTGACCGCGACAAGGTGGCCGCACTGGGCCTGACGATGCGCGATGTCGGCGCCTCGCTCGGGTCGCTGCTCGGCGGCGGCTACGTCAACTACTTCTCGATCGCCGGCCGCTCGTACAAGGTGATCCCGCAGGTCACCGAATCCGAACGCCTGAACGCCGGCCAGCTCGATGGCTACTACCTGCGCGCCGCCAACGGCGAGCTGATCCCGGCGTCCACCGTGATCAGCTTCAAGACCGAAACCGTGCCGCAGTCGATCCCGCACTTCCAGCAGCTGAACTCGGCGACCATCGGCGCCGTGTTCGGCGGCACCCAGGGCGAGGCGCTGGCGCTGCTGAACCAGCTCGCGAAGGAAACGCTGCCGGCCGGCTTCACGATCGACTACGCCGGCGAATCGCGGCAGTACGTCAAGGAATCCGGCGGCTTCCTGGTCACCCTGAGCTTTGCGCTGATCATCATCTTCCTGGTGCTGGCCGCGCAGTTCGAGTCGTTCCGCGATCCGCTGATCGTGATGATGTCGGTGCCGATGGCGATCTTCGGCGCGGTGGTGTTCCTGTTCCTCGGCTTCGCGACCCTGAACGTCTACACCCAGGTGGGCCTGGTGACGCTCGTGGGCCTGATCGCCAAGCACGGCATCCTGATCGTGGAGTTCGCCAACCAGCAGCGCCTGCTCGGCAAGAGCAAGCTCGAAGCGATCGAGATCGCGTCCGAAACCCGTTTGCGGCCGATCCTGATGACCACCGCCGCGATGGTGCTCGGCGTGATGCCGCTGGTGATCGCCGACGGCGCCGGTGCCGTCGGCCGCAACCACATGGGGCTGGTGATCGCCACCGGCATCTCGATCGGCACCCTGTTCACCTTGTTCGTCGTGCCGGCGATGTATCTGTGGCTGGCGTCCGAGCACGTGAAGCCGGCCGAGGCGGCAGACGAGGACG
This sequence comes from uncultured Nevskia sp., assembly GCA_964411025.1. Taxonomy (GTDB): domain Bacteria; phylum Pseudomonadota; class Gammaproteobacteria; order Nevskiales; family Nevskiaceae; genus Nevskia. The sequence continues at coordinate 5,880 of CAYPJK010000038.1, read as the reverse complement.
ACCACGGCGAACTGGCGCTGGCCGAAGCCCGGCATTGATCGACGGCACCGCCTGCCGAAGCGATCACGCCCGCGATGACGTGATCTGACACGATGTGAATACGAGCCCCGGCAGCCCACGCTGCCGGGGCTTTCGCTTTTCATCAGGGCGCTCTGGCGTACCCAGCGGCGTCAGACGCCGGTTGCCGCGCCCCGGCACGGACAGCGGCGGCGGGAACCGGCGCTGCCGCTTCGGGCCGTCATGGTTATAGAAGTGGTATCGGACGATGACGTCCGAGGTCATCGCCACGCAGGCCGCAGTGCGCTACAAGACCAGCACGCGATGCCCGATGGAGGTCAAGCCCGATGCGCCACCTGATTCCCGCCGGCCTGCTGATCGCCGCGATCATTCACCTGCTGCCGCTGGCCGGCGTGCTCGGCGGCACGCGGCTGGAGCGGCTTTACGGCATCCCCGTCGACGAGCCGAACCTCGACATCCTGCTGCGCCATCGAGCAGTACTGTTCGGTCTGCTGGGCCTGCTGCTACTGACGGCGGCGTTCCTGCCGACGCTGCGTCCGCCCGCCTTGATCGCCGGCATCGTCAGCACGGCGTCGTTCCTCGTGATCGTCGCGCGGGTGGGCGTGCCGAACGCCGCGATTGCCCGCGTCGTCACCGCTGACTGGGTCGCGCTCTGCTCGCTGCTGGTTGCGGCAGCGGTGCATGCGCTGGATCAGCAGGCGGCGGTCTGAGCTGGCGGCTCGTAAGTTGAAGCAGGGCACATAGCTTTGGGCCTAGCTCCAGTATGCGCTGATCACCGTGCGTGCTCGCATGTAGGGCGGACGGTGGTGACGGATATCGTGCGGAAGTTCACGCGGGTACCCGGATCGCCGCTAGAGGAATTGCCGACGGCCTACGCCTGAGCGTCAATCAGCGGTTGGCAGGGTGACAACTAAGCTTGGATCCTCAAGTTCCATTTTCGTCAAGAGCGGCATTTACGTGTGCCGAACCGGGGTTCGTGAATGCGCGAGTCGTTACTCTGGACCGAAAACTGAGACTTTCGTCACAAATTAGCGACTTTGCCTATATTTTTAAGGTGACAGCTATTGAGTCTTACTAGTAAAAGCTATCCTGGGAGCTCGCTGGTGTCCGCCAGTGGGTACGCTAAAAATACAGGTCAATTCGTTTTTTGTAGAGTTTTTGTGCAGACAAGGGGGGGGTCAATGCCTATTTCTAAGCATCAATTGCCGCGTAAATTGTTAATTGCCTGCGGACTTTCCGTAGCAACAGGTACAGCGTTCTCAGCAGCACCTACGGTGTCGCTAGTCGCTGAACCAGCGTCCATTCCAGTTGGTTCGTCCACAACCCTTACTTGGTCATCAACTGACGCAACAAGCTGTGTCGCGTCAGGATCTTGGAGCGGGACCGTCGCTACATCAGGTCGACGCGTCTCCACGCCACCTTCAGGCGGCACGAAGGTTTACACGCTGACGTGTTCTGGCCCTGAGGGCTCTGCTTCGGCGAGTGCTTCGGTCTCTGTTAGTCAGCCACCACCCACTGTGACGATGACCGTCGACAAACCGATCATCGCACTCGGAGAGTCGGTAACGGTGACGTGGGATTCGACGTGGTCGCATCGCTGCGAGGGCCAAGGCGACTGGTCCGGGGACAAGGCGGCGGATGGATCGGAGGTCCTTACGCCGAAAACAGCGAAAATTGTCGTTTATCGAATGAAGTGTTACGGGTCCGAGCGAAGAACGACGCTGCGCGACGTATCAGTTCAAGTAGAAGCCGCGCCCAGAGGATTGTCGTCTAGACCGGTGCTTTCGCCTCTAGGCTTCCCAACACGAAGCGCACAGCAAGGCGACGTTGGTGTTGTCAATGCGTTTCCAAACTTGACGTTCCTGCTTCCTTTGGTGGTAACCGCTCGGCCCAACGATAACTCACGGCTTTTTGTTGCAACGCAAGAAGGTCTTGTTCACAGCTTTGAAAATAATCCAGCGACAACATCGACGCAGGTATTCATGGATCTGCGTAACAAGGTAAACCGCAACGGAGGCGAAGTCGGTCTCTTAGGGCTAGTTTTTGATCCAGAGCACGCCACGAACGGTTGGCTATACGTGCATTACAACCCGGCCGGAGTGTCCTATCGTGCACGAATCTCGCGATTCAAGGTTATGGATTCGGACCCGCTTCGCGTAGACATGAGCAGTGAACGCGTGTTCCTTGAATTTGATTCTGTGAACGACAATCACAAGGGCGGCTGGATCGGCATTGGTCCGGATGGCAAACTATATACCTCGTCCGGAGAAGGCGGCGTCCGACCGAATGGACAAAAGCTATCGACGCTGCTCGGAAAGCTGATCCGGTTGAATCGCGACGGGTCCATTCCTGATGACAATCCCTTTGTCGGCATTGCCGATGCTCGAGGCGAAATCTGGGCCTACGGCTTTCGAAATCCGTTCCGTATGAGCTTCGACAGGGATAACGGCAACTTGTGGGCCGGTGATGTTGGCGCCAACAGCTACGAGGAGGTCAACCTTGTTACACGCGGCGGCAACTATGGATGGGCAGATCGCGAGGGACGACACGGATTTCCGGACCCCAATGCACCCAAGCCAGCTGGTAGCAACTTCATTGATCCGATCGTGGAGTATGATCACGGCGTCGGCTGCTCAGTCATCGGTGGATATGTTTATCGAGGAAGACGCATTCCATCCCTATACGGGCAGTATGTATTTTCCGACTACTGCTCATCGGAACTCCTTGCATTTCCTGCAACCGGGGAAGTCTCAACAGCAGGGCGGCTAGCCTCCATCCCGACGAACCCAAGTTCTTTCGGTGAAGATGCATCCGGTGAGCTGTACATCACCGGCTTCGATGGCAACATTTACACGCTCGTAAGGGGCTCCGGCGCCACCGGCGATCGCCCCTTCCCACAAAAGCTGTCCGAGACTGGCCTGTTCAGTAACCTGTCATCGTTGACGCCGAATCCTGGCCTCATCGAATACTCAGTTCGTGCACCTCTTTGGTCGGACGGCGCAACTAAACGTCGTTGGTTCGGCGTGCCGAACAGCGGCGTCATTAAGTTCTCGGCCGGGGGGGCGTGGCAATTCCCGCACGATTCTGTGACGGTCAAGCACTTTGATATCAAATTAGCGAATGGGAAAACTCGACGTCTAGAGACTCGTGTCTTCGTGCGCTTCGCCGATGGCTGGCAGGGATATACGTATAAATGGAACTCGGCGAAGACCGAAGCATTCCTTGTCGGCCCGGCGGGCGACTCAGAACTGATTAACACGATTAATGGGCCTCAGCTCTACGAGTGGCCAAGCCGGACTGCGTGTCTAACCTGTCATAACACGGCGGCCGGACACACACTCGGCTTGCGAACGAATCAGATCAATACCGATCGAACGTTCCCAAATGGGGTGAAGGACAATCAGTTACTCGCCTACAAAAATGTCGGGTTGTTCGACTCTAATATCGGGGATATTAGTCAGTACGCCAAGCTAGGTAGCCCTTCCGACACGAAGACAACACTAAGTCGGAGAGCTCGAGGCTATCTCGAGGCTAATTGCTCGATTTGCCATCAACCCGGCGGGCCGACCCCGGTCAGTATGGATTTGCGGGCTTCGACGGGGCGTAATGAGATGCGCGTATTCAATGTTCCACCGACGTCTGGTGATCTTGGCATCCCGAATGCGGCCAGAATTGTTCCGGGCAGCAAAGAGAGAAGTCTTGTTTGGGAACGAATGCGGCGCCTGGACGACAACCGTATGCCGAATCTTTCAAGCCATGTTGTCGACCCACTTGGCGTAGGCCTCATCGGCGAATGGATCGATGCAGGGGCGCCATGAGTCTGTCGTACCGAGATAGCTAGGTTTTGCCGCTCGATTGTGCCGTGACCTAGTTACTTTCGGCGAGAAGGGCGCCTGCTGCCGACGGGCGCCCTTCTTGATGGTCGACTCCGCCTCTATGTTGTGTCGCGCAATCAGTGGAAGGCTTTGGTGCCGTATGGTCGAAGTGGGCACGACGATGCGACCCGAGCTTATTCCGCCAGTTGTAGAACGAGGGATTGCGGAATCCGTGACGCCGGCACGGGGCCTTCACGGGAATCCGGCACCAGCCTCCTTCAGGATGTCTGATGATCTGCTTTTCGCTGAATAGCTCCTACGTGTCCGGTCAGGCTCTCAGGGAGGCCCATCCCCTGATAACTGCGCCGTTCTGAAGTAGAACATCGGCTTTCTGCGCCCCGTTCTGGAAACGCGGGTGCGTGACGAGCCAGTTCGAACGCCACGTGGGTGTCGAGAATGATCACGACTCGAATCCGGCAGGCGACGCCAGCCCGCCGCGCAGTTCAGACAGCGGCGCATCGAGACCGTCGGGGGTGAGCATCGCGGACAGTCGGGTGCCGAGCCCGGCCTTGGCCGGTGCGTCGTCAGGCGCTGCTTGACGCTGTCTTCGAGGTTGCGAATGGTGATCCGGGCCATTGTCTTCGCCGACCTACTCACTCACGGCCGATTCCGCCCCAGCTGGTCATGCGATGACACCCAATCCCCGGCGAGGATCGCGGAACTCAGTGAGGTTTCCCCGGCCAGCACGACGCCGGCGCAGATCTCCGCGAACTTCAGCGCGCCGCCCTGGCCGTAGCAGCCGAGCATTTCCAGGCATTCGCGCTGCGTGGGCAGGCCGGTGCCGCCGCCGTAGGTGGCGCAGATCAGGCTGGTGAGGGTGATCGACCAGTAGTAGTCGCCGTTGTCGAGCAGCTGGCAGTAGGTGGTGGCGGCGTGGGATTCGGCGACGTTGGCCACGTCCTGCCCGCAGGCGATGAACAGCGCGGTGATGCCGTTGGCGGCATGGGCGGCGTTGTTGGCGCTGCCGGCGATGAACGCGCCGGCCTGGCTGATCTGGCGCGCGTGAAACAGTTGCTGGCCGGTGACGCCCATCAGCGGTTTGAGGATGGAATCCTTCAAGGTGATTTCGGCGATCACCCGCTTGCCGCGCGTGTTCAGCGTGTTGATCTGCGAGTGCTTCTTGTCGGTGTCGATGTTGCCGGACAACAGGAAATTCGGGTGCAGCGGGTGGTTCGCCTGGATCCACTGGCAGGCGGCGAGTGTCGCCTTGCCGACCATGTTCTGGCCGGCGGCATCGCCGGTTGCGTAGTTGAAGCGCAGGTAGCGCAGATTGCCGACCGCGTACTGGCCGATCACCTTCAGCTTGCCGATGCGCGTCGTCGCTTCCGCAGCGGCGGCGATCTCCGCATGGTGGGCGCTCACCCATTCGCCGAAGCCGCGGGCGGCCAGCGCGTCTTCGAACATGAACACCGGCGAGCGCTGCATGTGGTCGTCCACCACCGTGCACTTCACGCCGCCGTGTTCGCTGAGCAGCCGCATGCCGCGGTTGTAGCTCGCCACCAGCGTGCCTTCGGTGGTCGCCATCGGGATGTAGAAATCGCCGTTGGCGTGCTCGCCGCGGATGCGCAGCGGGCCGGCAAGGCCGATCGGCACCTGCGCCACGCCGATGAAGTTTTCGATGTTGCCCGGCAGCACGTCCGGTGCGAACGAGTACTGGCCGACGTGGTCCAGCCGGGTGCCGGTCTGCTCGCTCACGAACGCGCGGCGGGTGGCGGCGATGTCGGCGCTGTAGTCGTC
>CAYPJK010000038.1:0-240 GCA_964411025.1 uncultured Nevskia sp. | reverse complement strand
CTGCTTTCGTACCACCTGTAGCCGGAAGCGTTTGTCGCGGCTGATGGGGAAGCGGCGGACGACGCGGGACGGGGCTTCGGGGTTTCGGCGGTCATCGGCAGATCTCGGGTTCGTCGGCAGGCCGGACGGGGCCGCTGATCGTAGCCGCTAAGTCCGCTCCCGCCCGGCGCGCCCCGACGGCCCCCCGTGGTCCTCGACGGTCCTCGATGCCCGGCGTTTACCAACCCCCGCCGCGCGGCG
>CAYPJK010000037.1:0-13148 GCA_964411025.1 uncultured Nevskia sp. | reverse complement strand
TCCGCTGCACGTCGCCGGGGCGGATCACCGAGCCGTTGCCCAGCGAATCGCGGTGCGCCAGCTCGCCGGCCAGCACGTAGCTGATGATCTCCATGTCGCGGTGGCCGTGGGTGCCGAAGCCGTTGCCGGGCTGCACGCGGTCCTCGTTGATGACGCGCAGCGGGCCGTATTCGATGTGCTCCGGATCGAAGTAGCTGCCGAACGAAAAGCTGTGATGGGAATCGAGCCAGCCGTGGTTGGCATGGCCGCGGTCGCTGCTCAGGCGGATCTGGTTCATGGCGCGTCTCCAGTGGGTGTGAGGGCACTGTAGGCGTCGTGATTCTGATAAAAAAGCTCGAATATCAGATCCAATCAATCCGTTTTATTGATGAGTGTGCGACATGGCCACCCTTCGAACCTCGCTGGACCAATGGGCCGTGCTGGCCGCCGTGGTCGACCACGGCGGCTACGCGCAGGCGGCCGCGCTGCTCAACAAGAGCCAGCCGGCGGTCAGCTACGCGCTGGCGCGGCTGCAGGAAGCGCTCGACGTGCCGCTGCTGGTCGTCGAAGGCCGCAAGGCGGTGCTGACCGAGCACGGCCGGGTCCTGCTGCAGCGTGCCCGGCCCCTGTTGCGCGATCTTGAAACGCTGGAGCGGCTGGCCGGCAAGCTCAAGCAGGGCTGGGAGCCGGAGCTGCGGCTGGTGGTCGATGTGGCGTTTCCGCGCAGCCTGCTGCTGGCCATCGTCGCCGAGCTGCAGCAGTTGTGTCCGAGCACGCAGATGCAGGTGTCGGATGCCGTGCTGTCCGGCGCCGAACAGGCGATCGAGGACGCCGCTGCCGACGTGGTGGTCACCAGCCGGGTCCCGCCCGGCTTTCTCGGCAGCTTCCTGATGGACATCCGCTTCATCGCCATCGCGGCGCCGCGCCATCCGCTATTCGAGGTCGAAGTGCCGCTGACCACCAGCCACCTGGCCCGTCACGTTCAGGTGGTGGTCCGCGATTCCGGCCAGAAGCGGCCGCGCAACGAAGGCTGGCTGGGCGCCGACCGGCGCTGCACGGTCAGCAGCATCGAGGCTTCGCTGGCGACCGTGAAAGCCGGCCTCGGCTATGCCTGGCTGCCGGAGCACCTGCTGGCCGATGCGCTGCGCGAGGGCAGCGTGCGGCCCTTGCCGCTGGCGGTCGGTGGTGAACGCAACCTGGAGCTGTACCTGGTCACCGTGCGCCCGGAACTGGCCGGGCCGGCGGCGCAGGCGGCGGTGGAGTGCTTTCACCGCCACGTGCCGGTGGCGCGCAAGTAGAAACCGCCGGGTCGGTGGAAGCGGGGTAGAAGCCGCTGCGGTCGGCCGCGCTGCCGATGGCAGCCAGCTGCAACGCAAAAGGCCGCCCGATTAATCGGGCGGCCTTGGGTCACGGCCGGCGGGGGCAGCCGGGTGTCAGGCCTCGGCCAGCTCGCCTGGCGCGTTGACCGGGTGGCTGGCCAGCAGCGCCTGCATCTTCGGCACCGCCTGCTGGATCAGCGCGCCCATCGCCTGGATGTTGGCGACGCCTTCGTCGCAGTTGAAGTCGAGGTAGGGGCTGAACAGGTCGATGCGTGATTCGTTGATCCACTTCACCACCGCCGGCTCGGTCAGCCAGATCGCCATGTTCAGGCTGTTGGCGATTGCGCAGCGCAGGTAGTCGGCATCGGTGTAGGGCAGCGGCACCGGCTGCGTCAGCGCGTTCTTGCGGGCCTCGTCGGCGTCGACATTGCACTCGACGTTGCCGATGAAGCCGGCGCTGTAGACCTGCTGGCACATGCGTACCGTCTGCAGCGTGATGCGCTTGCCGTTGAACACCGGGACCATCGGCACCTTGGGCAGGCCGTCGGCGGCGCAGTCGATGAACACAGCATCTTCCGGTGTCGGATGGCTGCCCTGGGACATCGTCATCGTGGTCGGCGTCACTGCTTCGAGGTAACCCTTGCGAACGACGTTGCGGACGCGCCGCAGCTGCTCCAGTTCCAGCGGCGTGAACGTGGCGCAGCGCCAGCGCTTGGGCCGATGCGCCGGATCCAGCTGCAGCACCAGCTTGCGGTCGACCAGGCGGCGGAAGTAGTCGTCGTAGTCGGTGGCTTCCAGCGCGGCCTGCAGCAGGCCGATCGCGTACTGCGTGACCGGGTCGCTGAACTTGCGGCCGGGGTTCACATCGAAGCGGCTGAACATCCAGGCGTCGGACGGCATCACCCAGGTGATCCGCTCGGGCGCGATGCGGTTGGTGAGCAGGAACAGCACCGCGTCCATGCCGGTCTTGCCGGAGCCGACGATGACGAAGTTCCGGTGCTGCGAGATGACGTTCGGCAGCTGGTTGACCGCGACCGCACGGGCGCCGCCGCTGACCGTGAAGTCCGGCGCTCGCTGCGAGGGCACGGTGACGTTCAGATAGGTCGCGTCGACAAACTTCTTGTTCGCCCGGAATTCGTAGGTTTCGCCGCAGGTCAGCGATACCGCGGTGTCGGTGGCCTTGTCGTATTCGCAGAGCGGGAAGTACTGCACGCGCTCCGATGGCAGGAAGCGCTTGCGCATCACGGTGTCGAAGTAGGCCACCACCTCCGCACCGCTGGCGAGTTCGTAGCAGCCCTTGTTCAAGCCGACCTGGTCGATGCTGTAGCCGCCCATCTCGGTGGAGTTGACGCCGTAGCAGGTCGAGGTCTGGTGCAGGCGCACGAACGGATAGGCATCGTTCCAGTGGCCGCCCGGCCGGTGCTTGCGATCGATGATCGCCACCGTCGCGTTGCTGTGGCTGATGATTTCGTCGACAAACGCCATCCCGACGCCGCCGGCTCCGGCGACCACGTAGTCGGCTTCAATTACCTTGGCCATCGCCCCTCCTCATGGATGCACTGATATCGGCGGAGTCTGGGCGCCGGCCCGCGGTAGCGCATGGTGGTCCGTGCAACGCGGTTCGCTTTGAGTGCAGCTGCGAGCCGCCGGACCACACTGCACGGATCGCGTGGCGGCTGGTACGCGCCACGCGCTCGCTGTTCATCGACGGCGCGTTCTGTCCGGCCTCCGACGGCGTGCAGATGGGCCCGGTCGCCAAGCGCGGCCAGTTCGAGCGGGTCAACCGCTACATCGCCGCCGGCATCGCCGAAGGCGCGACGCTGCTCGCCGGCGGGGTCGGCGAACACGCCACCGGCTGGTTCGTGAAACCGACGATCTTCGCCGACGCGCGCAACGACATGAGCATCGCCCGCGACGAGATCTTCGGGCCGGTGGCGACGGTGATCCCGTTCGGCGCCCGCCTGCCCTGGGGCGTCGTCGGCAGCAGCGGCATCGGCCGCGAATGCGGACTGTCCGGCGTGCTGGCCTACACCGAGGAAAAGGCGATCACGGTGCTGCTGGCCGGCTTAGGCCGGCTCAGACCCGGCGCAGCTCGGCGACCACCAGGTCGATGAAGCAGCGGGCCCGCGAGCTGAGGAAGCGGGTCTGCGGGTAGACGATGCTGATCGGCTTGGGGATCGGGTAGTAGTCCGGCAGCAGCGGCACCAGGCCGTGGGCGGCGAAGTCGCCGTTGATCATCCAGTCCGGCACCTGGGCAATGCCGAGGCCGGCGCGGGCCAGTTCGACGATCGAGTCGGCGTCGTTGATGCGCAGGCCGTCGCCGACCTCGATGCTCTGCCGCCCGTGCTCGGACTCGAAGTTCCAGCGCGTCTGGTTGTCGTAGACGATGCAGGCGTGGTCGGCCAGCTCGGCCGGGGAGTCCGGGCGGCCGCGCCGGGCCAGGTAGTCCGGCGAGGCCAGCAGCGTGTGCTCGACGATGCCCAGCGAGCGGGCGATCAGCGTGTTGGACGGCAAGGTGCCGATGCGGATCGCCAGCTCGAGGCCGTCAGCGACCAGGTCGAGCACGACGTCGGTCATCAGCACGTCGAGGCGCACCTTCGGGTAGCGCTCGCTGTAGCGGGCCAGCACCGGCAGCACCCGGCGGCGGCCAAACGAGCTGGGGATGGTGATCCGCAACTGGCCGGAGGGGTCGGGCTCCTGCGACTTGCGGCTGGCAGCGCTGAACGATTCCAGCGTGTCGAGCATCTGCCGCGCCACTTCGTACAGCTTCTCTGCCTCGCGGGTCGGGCGCAGCGTGCGGGTGGTGCGGGTGAACAACTGCACGCCAATGCTGGCTTCCAGGCCGGCGACGATCTTGCCGACCGCCGACTGCGTCAGCCCCGATTCCCTCGCCACCGCTGAGAAGCTGCCGGCCTCGTAGGTGCGGACGAAGATGGCGTAGGCGCGCGTGGCATCCATGGTGGCGACCGGCACTCGGGTTTTGGGGGGGGCATGCGCGAACGGCAGCATGAACCGCTCGAAACCTTGATTCAATCCAGATCGGAATAAGTCTTTATCGAATTCAGAGGTTTTCAGACGAGGCGCCAGCGCGCAGGATTCGATACACAAAAATTAGCGGTACAAGAAAAACTGCGGAGGATGCGGCAATGAAGCGAATCGGGATCATCGGCGCCGGCACGGCCGGCCTGCACCTCGGCCTGTACCTGCGCCAGCAGGGCGTCGAAGCGACGATCTATACCGACCGCCAGCCCGCCGACTACCGCGGCATGCGCCTGCTGAACACGGTCGCCCACCACGCGGTGACGCTGGAGCGCGAGACTGCGCTCGGCGTCAACCACTGGCCGGGCGCCAGATTCGGCTACCAGGGCCACTACTACTTCATCGGCGTGCAGCCGCAGCCGCTGGAGTTCTACGGCGCGCTGCACGCGCCGAGCCGGGCCATCGACTACCGCATCTACCAGCCGCGGCTGATGGACGATTTCCTCGATCGCGGCGGCCGCATCGAGTACCGCGACATCAAGAGCGACGAGGTGTCGTCGATCAGCGAGCGCTACGACCTCACCGTGGTCTGCACCGGCAAGGGGCCGTTCGGCCAGATGTTCGCCCACGAGCCGGCGCATTCGCCGTTCGACCGGCCGCAACGGGCGCTGTGCGTCGGCCTGTTCAAGGGCATCGCCGAGCGCGAGCGGCGCGCGGTGACGATGAACTTCGCGCCGGGCGCCGGCGAGATGATCGAGATCCCGACCTGGACCTTCGGCGGCCTGGCCACCGCGCTGGTCATCGAGAACATCCTCGGCGGCGACATGGAAGTGCTGGCCAAGACCCGCTACGAGGACGATCCGAAAGCCTTCCTCGCGCTGCTGCTGGACAAGCTGCGCCGCCACTACCCGGCCTGTGCCGCGCGCATCGACGCGCAGGAATTCGACCTCGCCAACGGCCCGCTGGATTTGCTGCAGGGCGGCGTCACGCCGACGGTGCGCCGCTCCCACGTCCGGCTCGAGAACGGCCGAATGGCGGTGGCGCTCGGCGACGTGCAGGCGGTGGTCGACCCGGTGCTTGGCCAGGGCGCCAACATGGCCTCGTACGCCGCCGGCGTGCTCGGCGAGGAAATCGTCCGCCAGGATGTCTACGACGAGCGCTTCGTCGAGCAGGTCGAGCTGCGCCGCCAGGACCGCGTGCTCGGTGCCACGCGCTGGACCAACTTCATGCTGACCGGGCTGAAGGCGATGCCGGTCGAGCTGCAGCAGTACATCGGCGCGCTGGCCCAGCACCCGGCGCTCGCCGACGAGTTCACTGACAACTTCAACTACCCGGAGCGGCAGTGGGACTGCTTCGCCAGCCGCGAGCGCATGCAGGCCTGGGTCGGCCGCCGCCTCGCCGCCGTCGCGGCCGGCACGCCGGCGATGGCCGCTTGAGCCCTGTTCTGTCCGGACAATCCGGGGCTCTTTCCATCGTGACCCGCAAGGACGACGGCAGCGGCGCCCGCCTGACCGGTGCCGAGGACGACGGCTTCCGCCGTGCCGTGTCGATGTTCGCGACCGGCATCGTGGTGCTGACCTGCCTCGACGACGACGGCCAGGTGCACGGCATGACCGTCAACAGCTTCACCTCGGTCAGCCTCGATCCGCCGACGGTGCTGGTGTCACTGAAGCCGGGCAAGGCGCATCGGCTGATCTCCCGCCACGGCCGTTATGGCGCCAGCATCCTCAACGAGGGTCAGCAGAGCTTCTCGGTGCATTTCAGCGGCCGGCCGCAGGAAACAGTGCAGCCGGATTTCATCGTGCGCCAGCAACTGCCGACCTTGCGCAGCTGCCTGGCCTGGTTTGAATGCCAGACGGTGGAGAAGGTGCAGGTCCACGATCACACGCTCTTCGTCGCCCAGGTGCTCGCCTGCGGCGTCGAGGGCGGCTCGCCGCTGATGTTCTACGGCAGCCGCTATCACCGGGCCGCCTCGGCGGCCTGAGTCACACCATCACGCCACCACAACAACACCGCAGGACAGGGAGCAAGCAATGAACAAGCAGCTGCAATTGATGATGTGCGGACACGGCATCCTGATGATCTTCTCGACGCTGCTGTTCGGCGTCTTCCTGTGGATGAACCTGGTCGGCGGCTTCGAGATCATTCCCGGCTACATCCTCGAGTTCAACGTGCCGGGCACGCCGGAAGGCTGGGCCAAGGCGCATACCGGCCCGGCGCTGAACGGGATGATGGTGATCGCGGTGGCGCTGGTGCTGCCGATGCTCGATTTCAGCGCGGTGGCGGCCAAGCGGCTCGGCTGGATCATCGTGCTCGAAGGCTGGGCCAACGTCGGCTTCTACTTCTTCGGCAATTTTTCTGGCAACCGCGGCCTGAGCTTTGGCGACAGCCGCCTCGGCCCTGGCGACATCTACAGCGCGCTGGCGCTTGGCCCGGCGTACTTCTTCGGCGCTTTGGCGCTGATCGCGCTGGCCATTATCGGCCTGAAGGCGCTGCGCCACGCCTGAACGGATGACGGCCGGCGACACCGGCGCGCCGGTGCGGGCGCCGTCCGGGACCCGTCGACGACGAGCGACATGCTCGGTAGGAGCCGACGAGCTCCATTGATGCCGCCCCGCAGCGCGCGGGGCGGTTCGACCTGCAAATGGATGGAGACCCGAGATGATTGGACGGCCCGTCAGCGATGCGCCAACTCGCAGCAGCCTGCCCGCCGCCGCATTGTTCGGCGCGCCGCCGGCGACCGAGATTCGCAAGTTCTGCCAGTGGAAGGATGTCGTCAACGCCAGTTTCCCGTGGCTGGAACACCGCCAGCACGGCAACGACGGCTTCGACGCGCGGGTCAGCGCCTGGCGCTTCGGCGGCGGCAGTTTCTCGATGATCAGCGCCAGCGCCAGCGAGGTGATCCGCACCCGCCAGCTCGCGGACCGCGCCGAAGCCGGCCAGATCAAGCTGCTCTGGCAGCTGGCGGGCAGCATGCAGGTTGAGCAGGACGGCCGCAGCGCCACGATTGAGGCCGGCCAGTCGGCGGCCTGTGACACGACCCGCCCGTACCGCTGCCGGCTTCACGAGGGTGCCCACTTCGCAGTGCTGATGCTGCCGCACGCGACCTGCCCGGGATGGGAGCGCATCAGCCAGTCGATCTGCGGGCGCGTGCTCGGCGAGCGCTCCAACTTGCGCGCCGCGTTCGGCGCACTGCTGGCGCTGGACAGCACCCGACACGGCGAGCGCGAATGCGGTGACGACACACTCGCCCATGCCGTGCAGTCCTTGATCACCAGCGCGCTGCACCACTGCGCGGCCGAAATCGGCGTCAATGGCGATGCCAACCCGCGGCTGCGCCGGGCCGAACGCTACATCCTCGAACACATCGGCGATCCGGGGCTCGATCCGGACCATCTTGCATCCGCGCTGTGCATGTCGAGGCGCTCGCTGTACACGCTGTTCAAGGAGCATCAGCTGACGCCTTCAAAGCTGATTCACGATTTGCGGCTCGAGCGCAGCCGGGTCGCCCTCAATGATCCTGGCAGCCGGCATCGCAAGATCACCGATATCGCCCTGGATCACGGCTTCAGTGATTACGCGACCTTCAGCCGCCTGTTCAAGTCCCACTACGGCCTGCCCCCGAGCGAATTCCGCCAGCGTCGTCCGGCCCGTCTCGACGCCTGAGGCCACGCGGCCACGCCGGTGCGGCCCCCGGGCGATACCCGCCACGGCAGGCGCCCGACGATGCCCCGGAAAAAAGCGATTCCAACGATGGCAGGACGAATGTGGCCGTCGGCGCCCGAGTGCAGTGCCAGGCGGCTGCACCGCCCGGATCCGCCTCGACTCCAACAAGGATCTCAGCGGCTTCGTCGGCGATCGGCGTGATGGCGCGCGCCACGCCGGCTTGCGCTTCGGCGAGACGCTGACGGCGCTGATCGGGAGCGGCGCAACGGTGCCGGCTGATTCGCTGTGCGCCTCGGCCGGCGCGGTACAGATGGCGGCGTGGGCTACGGCGAGGATTCCTGCACCACCACCGCCGGCGCGACCGGCACGACGCGCGGCGACTTGTCGTGGGCCAGACGGCGTCGAGAACGCTGATTGAAGCCGCGTACAGTTTCATGGTGCTGCGCTGACGAGGCGCACCGCGCCGAGGCTGCGCAGCAATCACAACCGTGACGGTCGCGCTTTCGGTAACACCCCGTTCAGCATTGGACTCGACGGCATCGACACCCGTGACGGGCAATTCGCCGCTTCGAGCAGAATCCGTCGCGCGGGCCTTGATGTGCCGGACACCGTGATCGAGAGAATCCCGGTACGGCAAGCCATCGGTGCCCTTCAGGTTGCCGATATCCACGGCGCAAAGCGCCTGCGGAACAGGTTCTTCAACGGGTGCCAGCGGCGCCGGCCGCACCCACGACTCATCGCTTGCGAGATTCCAGCCGGTGTCGGGCCGCCCCTTCGTGTTCGTGAGCGTCTTCCGGTGGGGCGTCAATTGTCGACGGCTGGTCCAGCCGCACGTCAGGGCGATGTCGGCAAGGACTTGATCATGGGAGGCTCCACGACGACACCAGCAGTCAAGCGGCAGCGGTCGCCAAGTTCGAATGCACGTCTTCGCGGTAGAGCAGTGGCGGCGCGCGGCTAACGGATGGCCAGAATCTCCATGGGTGCAGGGCGAATCTCTCCGCCGGGAGTTTCCTGACCACCTGACGTCGCACGGCGTGAGCAGGTCCGCGAACCGGACGGCAGGCCTCCTCCGCCGAGCCCGAGACGCTCCGCAGTCAGCAGGCCGGTGCGTTAACGCGGACACCGCCGAAGCGCGCTGCCAGCATGGTGGCATCCGGGGGCGGCACGGCAATGGCGGCTTCGCTCGCTGATGCGGCGAGGCTGGCCGCGACATGGGCCTGCGCAGCGTCGAGGGTCTGCGCGTACAGCGCCCGGCTCAGCTCATAGGCGGCCGATCCCGGCCATTCGGCCGGCAGCATCTCCGCCGGCAGTCGCGGATCATGCAGGGTCGCGCGGCGAAACGAGTGGATCAGCAGCGTCTGGATCAGGAAGGCCTGCGGCGCTTCCAGCCGGGTCCGACCGAGCAGCGCCTGCAACGGTGCGAAGCGGGCCTGGAAGCGCCGGTAGCGTCCGCCGATCTCGTCGAGGTTCCAGCACTGCGCCAGCGCCTCGCGCGCCTCGCCCTCAAAGCCCGGCAGCTCGCCGGCCCGCAGTACCACCACCCGATCGCCGAGCGCCCGCTCGGCCAGCAACTCACGCAGCGGCCCGGCGTCACCAATCGGATGGATCATCACGCCGGGCGTCAGCTGGGCATAACCCTGCCATTCCAGCTCGCGGCGCAGCTCGACGCGATTGACGCCGGCATCCGCGGCGCGCGGCGCGATCACCAGGGTCCAGCGGCCGTCCCAGCCGCCGGCCGGCGGCGTGTAGACGCGCTGGTAGGCCAACTCGATGCGGCGCCGGCCGGCGCCGGTCAGCGCGTATTCGCTGCGCCGGCCTTCACGGCGGGCCGCAAACCAGCCCTCGTCGATCAGCCGGAAGCAGCTGGTGCGTACCAGCCGATCGTTGATGCCGAACGGCGCCATCAGCTCGATCAGCGTGCCCAGCCAGACGCGGTCGGAACGCGGCAGCAGCGCGTCGCCGAACACCGTGATGATCAGCGACTTCGATTTCGGGGCTTCCTCGTCGAGGTAGTGCTGGATCCAGCGGGCGAGGCTCATGCGGAACGAAGGGTCGCTGCGATTGGGTTCGCAATCAGTCTACGAAAATCCGTATTCGATACAAAATAACTGTTGACTGGATAAATATCGTATCGAATAATGATGCACGTTTCGAATCTGGAGTCCCGCCATGTACGCACAGATGGTCGATACCGGTGCCCCCTCGTCGAGCGCACTCGATGACCGTGAAGCGCGCTTCCAGCAGCGCATCGACGACGGCATCCGCATCGAGCCGCAGGACTGGATGCCGGAGCGCTACCGCAAGACGCTGATCCGCCAGATCAGCCAGCACGCGCACTCGGAAATCGTCGGCCAGCTGCCGGAGGGCAACTGGATCACGCGCGCGCCGAGCTTGAAGCGCAAGGCGATCCTGCTGGCCAAGGTGCAGGACGAGGCCGGCCACGGCCTGTACCTGTATTCGGCGGCGGAAACCCTGGGCATCAGCCGCGACCAGATGGTCGACGACCTGCACGCCGGCAAGGCGAAGTACTCGTCGATCTTCAACTACCCGACCTTGACCTGGGCCGATGTCGGCGCCATCGGCTGGCTGGTCGACGGCTCGGCGATCATGAATCAGATCCCGCTGTGCCGATGCTCCTACGGCCCTTACGCCCGGGCGATGATCCGGGTCTGCAAGGAAGAGGCGTTCCACATGCGCCAGGGCTACGACATCATGCTGGCGCTGTGCAGCGGCACGCCGGCCCAGAAGGCGATGGCGCAGGATGCGCTGAACCGCTGGTGGTGGCCCTCGCTGATGATGTTCGGCCCGCCGGATGGCGACTCGGTGCATAGCGCCCAGTCGCAGGCCTGGAAGATCAAGCTGTTCAGCAATGATGAACTGCGCCAGAAGATGGTCGACCAGACCGTGCCGCAGGCCGAGTACCTGGGCCTGACGGTTCCCGATGCCGACCTCAAGTGGAACGCCGAGCGCGGCCACTACGACTACGGCGCGATCGACTGGGAAGAGTTCTACAACGTGGTCAAGGGCAACGGGCCCTGCAACCGCGAACGCCTCGAAACCCGCCGCCAGGCCTGGGACGACGGCGAATGGTTCCGCGATGCGCTGGTCGCCCACGCCGACAAGCAGGCGCAGCGCGCCCAGTCCAAGGCGGCCTGAGGAAAGCACGATGAAGAACGAATGGCCGTTGTGGGAAGTGTTCATCCGCAGCCAGCACGGGCTGGCGCATCGCCATGTCGGCAGCCTGCACGCGCCAGACGCGACGATGGCCATCAACAATGCCCGTGATGTCTACACGCGCCGCAACGAGGGCACCAGCATCTGGGTGGTGAAGAGCGTCGACATCACTGCCAGCAGC
The DNA here is from genome assembly GCA_964411025.1 of uncultured Nevskia sp. Lineage (GTDB taxonomy): Bacteria > Pseudomonadota > Gammaproteobacteria > Nevskiales > Nevskiaceae > Nevskia. Next base: position 1,850 of record CAYPJK010000037.1, on the reverse strand, counting down.
CCGGACGACAAGGCGGAACTGTTCGATCCGGCGCAGGCCAAGGTCTACCGGCACCCGACCTTCTTCCCGATGCCCGAAGACGTGAAGGGGCTATGAACACCCCACGAAGTGAAACGCAACTTCGCGGGGACCCCGTCCGCATGAGCACGGCTCGCTACGAATACCTGCTGCGTTTTGGCGACAACGCGTTGATCCTGAGCCAGCGTCTCAGCGAATGGTGTGGCAAGGGGCCGGCGCTGGAAGAGGACATGGCGCTGACCAACACCGCTCTCGACCTGCTCGGCCAGGCGCGGCTGTGGCTGTCGCTGGCGGCCGAGGCGATCGGCGATGGCGCCGACGAGGACTCGCTGGCCTTCCAGCGCGACGACCGCGCCTTCCGCAACCTGCTGCTGGTCGAGCAGCCGAACGGCTCCTATGCCGACACGCTGGCCCGGCAGTTCCTGTTCGACGCCTGGGCCTCGCTGGCGCTGCGCCGGCTGCTGGCGTCCGGCGACACGGCCGTCGCCGCGATCGCCGAGAAGGCGGTCAAGGAAGTCGCCTATCACCTGCGCCGCAGCAGCGACCTGGTGGTCCGGCTCGGCGACGGCACCGAGCGCAGCCGGGCGCTGCTGCAGGCGGCGATCGACAAGGTCTGGCCTTACCACCACGAACTGTTCGTCGGCGACGCCGTCGATGCCGAGATGGCGGCCAGCGGCATCGGCTTCGACCCGGCGAGCCTCCATGACGCCTGGCTGGCCTATGTCCGCGACGTGCTTGCCGAAGCGACGCTGACGCTGCCGGCCCCCGGCGGCTGGGCGCCGAAGGGCGGCAAGCAGGGCCTGCACAGCGAGCACCTGAGCAAGCTGCTCGCCGAGATGCAGGTGCTGCCGCGCAGCCATCCGGGCGCGCGCTGGTAGGTCGCGCCGTGGACGCCGCGCTCGACAGGCCGTCGCTGGACCAGCTGTGGCGCTGGCTCGGCGAGGTGCCGGACCCGGAGATCCCGGTGATCTCGATCACCGATCTCGGCATCGTCCGCGAGGTCCGATACGACGGCGACCAGCTGGTGGTCACCGTGACGCCGACCTATTCCGGCTGCCCGGCCACCGACGTGATCGCCGACGCGATCCGCGTGGCGATGCGGGCGCATGGGGTCGCCAACGCCCGGATGGAAACCCGGCTGTCGCCGGCCTGGACCACCGACTGGCTGACCGAGGACGCAAAGCGGAAGCTGCGCGACTACGGCATCGTGCCGCCGGTGGGCCTGGCCGCCAACGAGCACCGGATCGACGTGAGCCGGCTGAGCCGGCGTGCCGTCGACGCGCCCGTCGTCGCCTGTCCGCGCTGTGCCTCGACGACGACCGAGATGCTCAGCCAGTTCGGCTCGACACCGTGCAAGAGCCTGTACCGCTGCACGGCCTGTCGCGAGCCGTTCGACTATTTCAAGTGCCACTGAGCGCAAGGCTCAGGGTACCCCGCAGGAGAGAGGCGGCATGAGCAAGTTCCATTCATTGAGCGTGGCCCGCGTGGCGCCGGAAACCCGCGACGCCGTCGTCGTCACGTTCGATGTGCCGCCCGAGCACCGCGAGGCCTATCGCTTCGAGGCCGGCCAGCACCTGACCCTGCGGGCCGAGATCGGCGGCGAGGAAGTCCGGCGCTCGTACTCGATCTGCTCGGCCGCGCAGGACGAGACGCTGCGCGTGGCGATCAAGCGCATCGACGACGGCGTGTTTTCGAGCTGGGCCTTCGAGCATTTGAAGCCGGGCATCCGGCTCGATGTCATGGAGCCGGCCGGCCACTTCAACGTGCCGCTGGAACCGGCGGCGCAGCGCCACCACGTCGCCTTCGCGGCGGGCAGCGGCATCACGCCGATC
>CAYPJK010000036.1:0-13162 GCA_964411025.1 uncultured Nevskia sp. | reverse complement strand
GGTGCGCTCGCGTGCGACAACGGTCATCAACATTGGTCTCGGCTACCTGCTGACGCCGCGGCTCAAGATCACCGGCGAGGTGCTGAACCTGTTCAATTCCCGAGATCACGACATCGACTATTACTACGAATCCAGGCTCGCCTCGGAATCCGAACCGGTGGCCGATCGGCATTTCCATCCGGTGGAGCCAGTCAACGGCCGCGTCACGCTCCGTTACTCCCTCTGATGAACACCGTTCACCGCCTGCCGTGCCGGGCCGCGGCAGGCCGTGAGATAAAGGCCGCGTGTTCTCTCCGATGAAGCATTGGCCGCCGCAAGGCGGCTTTTCTTTGTCCGACGCTTGCAGGGTCCGAAGTTCAGGGCGCGCAGTCGCAGGGCGGCCGATGGCCGGGCAGGCACGGCCAGAACATGCCGGTCACGCGACGGTAGGCGGCGTATTCGCGCGCCAGCCGGCTGGAGGCGAACTTGCGCTCCTCCAGCCGCGCGGCAGCCGTGTAGATGATGGTCATGACCATCATCGGGACCAGCAGCAGCGGTTCGAGCGTCGCCACCGGTACGACCAGCCAGGCCAGCAGGTAGGCCGTGTAGAACGGATGGCGAACATATCGGTACGGGCCGTCGCAGACGAGATGCTGCGGCAGGTCGTCGGAGAACGCGAAGCTCAACGGCTGGCGGCGGTTGCTGCGGATCGCCCACCAGAACAGCGCCAGTCCGCCGGTGGCCAGCAGCAGCGCCACGGCCGCCGCAGGCGCCGACGGCGCGCCGATGATCAGCAGCGCGGCCAGGCTGCCGACACCGAAACAGGTGCCGAGCAGCTTGATCGTGTCGATCCCGCTGTTGCTGCCGTGCGGCAGCGTGAAGAAGCGGTACATCCCCCAGTTGAAGCTGAGCAGGCAGGTGGTCAGCGCCGCTGCCACGGCCGCCGTCGCCCCGTCGATTGCCAGGAAGGTAGCCATCAGGCGCTCCGGCGGCGTTCGGTGCGGTCGCGCCGCGCCAGCGCCAGCGCCGAGGCACGCGACAGTGCGGTGCCGATGTCATCCGGCGTCCGGGCGATGAAGATCAGCCGGTCTTCGCGCTGCTCGTCGATCCCGAGCCGCGTGAACAGCGAAAAGCCCTTGCGATCGCAGATGCGGGCGATGCGCTGGCGCTCGGCCAGCGAGTAGCGGGTGGCGCGGGCAACACCGTGCACGACGAACGGATGGACGCCATCGGCCGCCGGCGGCGCGCCCAGGCGCTCGCGCAGCCGGCGCGCGTGATGGGCGCCCTCGCTGCTGTAGTGTCCGTCGACGGTCGGCTCGACCTCGGCCAGGAAGCGCGACACGCCGAGGTAGATGGTTGGCGATGCCGTGGTCGACCACAGCAGCGCGCGCCTGCCGATGCGCCGCTCCCAGCGCTGCACATCGCGGATGCAGCGCTCGAACAGGGCCATCGTGGCACCGCTGTTCTTCAGGTCGTGACGGGTGGCACTCCAGCCCACATGGACCAGCGGCGGGCCCAGTGCAGCTGGCATGAGTTCGCGACCGGTCATGAAGAAGCCGGCCAGCAGCCCGGCGCTGTCGCGGCCGATGTAGAGGTGCGTGCAGGCCGCCACCTCGCGCGCCAGGATGGCGCTGGCATCGTCGTAGCTGGGCGCAGCGATCAGCGCCAGTTCGGTCTGCAGCCAGCTGTTGCGGCGCAGGCGCTCGCCGGACACCAGCTCGACCGACAGTCGCGGCGTGCGGCGCCGAGCCGGTGTCGCGACCGCCGCCATCGGTGGCAGCGACAGCGACGGCGGGGGTGAATGACACGGACCAGCATCGTGGACGCTGTTGGCAGGATTCATGGCTCACGCTCGGCAGGAAGGGCGTGGCAGCACCTTCCGTTCGGCGTGTCGGCAAGTCCTATCGGAATTCCATCGGAATTCAAATGGACTTCAATAGAAGTCCAAGTCGCTGTTTAAAATGAATTTATGCCGTGAATTGTGGCTGGCTGGAGCCGCTGGGTCCGGCAGGACGACGGGCGGCGAGGGCAGGGATCAGTCGCGCAGCGCGAGCAGTTCGAGGAACTTCTCCGGCGTGACCGTCGGGTAGAACAGCCAACCCTGGGCATAGTCGACACCGATCTCGCGCAGCGCGGCGAGCTTGCGCGGGTCGTCGACGAACTCGGCCACCGTGCGCTTGCCGGTGGCGTGGGCAACCTGGTGGATGGCGCGGACGATCTCCCGCGAGGCGCCGGCCTGGGCGACCTCCTTGATGAAGCAGCCGTCGATTTTCACCTCATCGACCGGCAAGGTCTGCAGGTAACCGAAGGAGCACAGGCCGGAGCCGAAGTCATCGAGGCTGAAACCGCAGCCGACGGCGCGGAAAGTCTGGATCACGTCGGCGGCGACTTCGAGGTTTTCGATGGCGGCGGTCTCGGTGATCTCGAAGCACAGCTTGCCCGGCGGCAGTTGGGCGTTACGGACGTCGCGCAGCAGGTCGTCCATCAGGCGGCCGTCGACGATCGAGCGCGCCGACAGGTTGATCGACACGCTGTGCAAACTGTCGAGCGCACTGCGGTTGTCGGCGAGCCAGTCGAGGATGTACTGGCTGGAGAAGCGGTCCAGTTCGCTGACCAGCCCGAAATACTCGAGTGTTTCGATGGTGCCCGCCGGCACCGGCATGTGGACGCCTTTCTTTTCCATGCGCAGCAGGAACTCCGCCTTGCGCAGCCTTGGCTCGGCGTCACGAATATCCATGATCGGCTGCGGGTGCAGCGCCAGGCGGCCATTGGCGAGCAAACGACGGAATTCGGTGACGGCGGCGGCGCTGGCCGGGCCCTTGACGCGACGCGGGCCATCCCCGTTGTGGATGACGATCTGGTTCAGCCCGCGCAGCTTGCTTTGCTGGCTGGCTTCACCGACCACCCGCAGCGCCTCGGCCCAGTCAAGGCCCTGGGCGATCACCTGGACGCCGATCGACACCGACACCGGGTTTTCGCCGAGGCTGGACCGGTATTGCAACGTCGCCAGCCGGTCACGCAGGTCGGTCGCTTCGTCGACCGCCATCTGCGTGTGGTCGATCGGCTTGATCGCGACGAACTCGTTGCTCCAGAGCCGCACCGAATGACCATTGCGGCCGCACCAGCGGCGCAGCACCTCGTCGACAGCGGCAATGACGCGATCACCCTCGACGGCATCGGCGATGCGGTTGATGGTCCGCAGTCCGCGGATGTCAACGTGGACCAGCACGGCACGCGGATCAACGAACGCACGATCGAAATCGGCGATGACGGTTGAGAGCCGGGAAATGGGCGACGACGGCGCGAGTTCGGTGGTCATGCCGCTGTATCGTCCAGCCGTGTATCGACTTGAACCGACGCACCGCCGCCGGGCCGCCGGATTCCGCCGTTGACCGATCAATCTGGCGTTTTATTATGTCCGACAAGTGTAATTGTCGGACATATCAGAACGACGCTCGGAACGCCGTGAGCCCGGGCTTTCGCAGTCAGCGAGCCCGCCGGCCGACCTCAGCGACGGTCTGCGCGTGAAATGTCCGGCGTCGCCGGCCGGACGTCGCCGCACTGCCCGCGATGACGCAGGCAATGGTCGATCAGCACCAGCGCGACCATGGCTTCGGCAATTGGCGTGGCACGAATGCCGACGCAAGGATCGTGGCGACCGGTCGTGCGCATGTCGACAGCGTTGCCGTCGGCGTCGACGCTGCGGCCCGGCGTGGTGATGCTCGAGGTCGGCTTGATCGCGATCGACGCGACGATGTCCTGGCCGGTGGAAATGCCGCCCGACACGCCGCCCGAATGGTTGGCCAGGAAACCGGTCGGCGTCATTTCGTCGCGGCCCTCGGTGCCGCGCTGGTTGACCACGCCGAAGCCGTCGCCGATCTCGACACCCTTGACGGCGTTGATGCTCATCAGGCCGAAGGCCAGCTCGGCGTCCAGACGGTCGAACACCGGCTCGCCGAGGCCCGGCGGCACGCCGGTCGCGATCACGTTGACCCGCGCACCGACCGAATCGCCGTCGCGACGCAGTTGGTCGATATAGCGTTCGAGCTGTGGAATCAGCGCGGCGTCGCCGCAGAAGAACGGATTCTGTTCGACCTGCCCCCAGTCCTTCAGCGGCATCGGATGCTCGCCAATCTGGGCGCACCAGCCGCGGATCTCGATCCCATGCGTCTGCCGCAGCCACTTCTTGGCGATCGCCGCTGCCGCCACCCGCACAGCCGTTTCCCGGGCCGAGGAGCGTCCACCGCCGCGCGGGTCGCGCAGACCGTACTTCTGCACGTAGGCGTAGTCGGCGTGGTTGGGCCGGAACACGTCCTTGATCTTGTCGTAGTCGTACGAACGCTGGTCGGTGTTCTCGATCAAAAGCGCGATCGGCGTTCCGGTGGTCCGGCCCTGGTAGACGCCAGACAGGATGCGAACCTGATCGGCCTCCTTGCGCTGGGTGACGTACTTGGACGTGCCGGGCTTGCGGCGGTCGAGGTCCGGCTGGATGTCCGCTTCCGAGAGTTCCAGCCCCGGCGGACAGCCGTCGACCACGCAGCCGATGGCCGGGCCGTGGCTTTCGCCGAAGGAAGTGACGCAGAACAGCTTGCCGAAGGTATTGCCGGACATCGTGATTTCGATCTCGTGGTGATTACTTGCGGCGGCGACGGCCGCGCAGCCAGCCGGCCAGTTCCTCGCGGCCGATCACGAACACGCCGTCCCCGCCGCGCTCGAACTCCGGCCAGGCCACCGGAATGCCCGGGAAACGCGCTTCAAATTCATCGTCGGAGCCGCCGATCTCGCAGACCAGCACGCCGTCGTCGGTCAGGTGTGACGGCGCTTCGTTGAGGATCCGTTCGACAACGTCCATGCCGTCGGCACCGGCTTCCAGCGCCAGCTTGGGCTCGTGCTGGAACTCCGGGGCCAATGCCGCCCACTCAGCGGTCGGCACGTACGGCGGATTGCTGACAATCAGGTCATAGCGGCGGCCGGCCAGCGGCGCGAACAGATCACCGACCACCGGCTGCACGCGGTCCCGGAGATGGTGGCGAATGATGTTGCGGGCCATCAGATCAAGCGCACCGGCATCGATCTCGGCCAGGTCGACGGTGGCGTTCGGGAACGCGTAGGCGGCGGCGATCCCGATGCATCCGGAACCGGAACAGAGATCGAGAATGCGTTCCGGCTCGCGCGGCAGCCACGGCTGGAACTGGCTCTGGATCATCTCGCCGATCGGCGAACGCGGAATCAGCGCCCGCTCGTCGATCTCGAACTGCAGGCCGCAGAACCAGGCAGTGCCGGTCAGGTACGGCGCCGGCTTGCGGCTCGTCACCCTCGCCTGCAGCACCGCATGCACGGCGGCCCGTTCGTCCTCGGCCAGCTGGGATTCCAGATAGACGGCGGGCAGATCGAACGGCAGCTTCAGCGTCGCCAGCACCAGGTGGAAGGCTTCGTCGAGCGCGTTGTCGGTACCGTGACCGAAATGCAACTCGTGGCGGGTGAACTCCGACGCCCCCCAGCGGATGAAATCGCGCAGGCTGCGCAGCGGTGACAGAACGGCGGGCACTGCTTCAAGAGCGGACATCGCGTCGGGAAAGCCGGGATAATCCGCAAAGTATGCGGGTCGCATCCGGCCCGTGCCAATCACATGACAGGTAGACAGGCGTGAGCAACGGAGTCTGGAAGTGGGCACTGGTGGGTGGACTGGCCGTGCTGCTGGGCATCGCCGCCGGCACCCTGAGCCTCCGGCCGCAGGCTGTGGCGATGACCTCTGGAACCCTGCTCGGCACGCCCCGCCCGATCGATGCGTTCACGCTGCAGTCGGCCGCCGGAACGCCGTTCACCCGTGCCGACCTGCAAGGTCACTGGACCGTGGTGTTCGCCGGCTTCACGTTCTGCCCGGACGTCTGCCCGACTACGCTGACAGAGCTGAAGGCGGTCAAGGCCCGGCTCGGCGACCGTGCTGACGCGATCCGCTTCCTGTTTTTGTCAGTCGATCCGGAACGCGACACGCCGGAAAAGATCGCCAAGTACGTCGCGTTCTTCGATCCCGCGTTCAAGGGCGCCACCGGCGATCCGGCGACCCTCGAGAAGCTCGGTGCCAATCTCGGCTTCGTCTATGCCAAGGTGCCCGGCGCCACTGGCGAGAGCTACACGATCGACCATTCCACGGCACTGATCCTGATCGACCCGCAGGCGCGGGTTGCAGGCTATCTGACGCCCCCGTTCAAGCCCGACGTGATGGCGGCCGATCTCAAGGCCATCGTCGCCGCCGCACCCTGATGCCCATGACCATGACCACCCGCAACACCGCCGCCACGACCTCCGACGCCAGCCTCGGCGACCAGCTGTTCGCCGCCGTGCAGCGCTGCCTGCCGACCCGCGCGCTGTCGGCGCTGATGTACCGGATCGCCGAGATCGACGCGCCTGCGTTCAAGAACCCGCTGATCCGCGCCTTCATGCGTGGCTACCCGATCGATCTGTCCGAAGCCGAGCGGGAGACGGTGGAGGAATACCGTCATTTCAACGATTTCTTCACGCGGGCGCTGAAGCACGGCGCACGCCTGCAGCCGTCGGTGCCGGACCTTTTGTCGAGCCCGGTCGACGGCCGGATCAGCCAGCTCGGCCCGATCGAGAACGGCCGCATCTTCCAGGCCAAGGGCCACGACTACACCGCCGCCGAGCTGCTGGCCGATGACACGCTGGCCCGCGCTTTCGACGGCGGCAGTTTCGCGACCATCTACCTGGCGCCGCACAACTACCACCGCGTGCATCTGCCGTTCGGTGGCCGGCTGCGCAGCTGGACCTACGTGCCGGGCCGGCTGTTCAGCGTCAATCCGGCAACCGCGCGCTCGATGCCCCGGCTGTTCTCGCGCAACGAGCGGATGGTCGCGGTGTTCGATACCGCGTTCGGGCCGCTGGCGGTGGTCATGGTCGGCGCACTGTTCGTTGGCGGCATCGAGACGGTCTGGGGAGGCCGGCTGACGCCGCCGCACGATCGCGGCCAGCGGCCGCATCACCATACGCCGGAGCAGACGGTGGCGCTGGCGCGCGGCGACGAGCTGGGACGCTTCCACATGGGATCCACCGTGGTGCTGCTGGCGCCGAAGGGCGCACTGGAATGGGACGAGACGCTGGCGGCCGGCCAGCCGCTGCAACTGGGGCAGCCGCTGGCGCGCGTGCTGCAGCGAGTCACCGCGTGATCGAGGCGGCAGGCTGGACATGAGCCGGCACCCAGGTCCCGAGCTCGGCGCGGCCCTCGCCGCGCTGTCGACCATCATCCTCGGCAAGGAGCGGCCGCTACGGCTGGCGCTGAGCTGCCTGCTGGCGCGCGGCCATCTGCTGATCGAAGACCTGCCGGGCGTTGGCAAGACCACGCTGGCGCTGGCCCTGGCACGCGTGTTCGGCCTGCATTTCCAGCGCCTGCAGTTCACCAGCGATCTGTTGCCGGCCGACATTCTCGGCATGTCGGTGTTCGAAGCCGCCACCGGCGGCTTCCGCTTCCATCCAGGCCCGGTGTTCTCGGAAGTGGTGCTGGCCGACGAGATCAACCGCGCCAGCCCCAAGACCCAGAGCGCGTTGCTGGAGGCGATGGAGGAGCGTCAGGTGACGATCGATGGCACGACGCGCGCCCTGCCCGATCCGTTCTTCGTCGTCGCCACCCGGAATCCGGACGCCCAGATCGGCACCTACCCGCTGCCCGAATCACAGCTGGACCGCTTCCTGATGCGGCTGTCGCTCGGCTATCCGGCCGCCGCCGCCGAGCGCGCGTTGCTGGTCGAGCCCGAGCGGCGCGATCTGCTGGCCGCGCTGCCGCCAGTGCTGGATGCCGCGCGGCTGTGCGCACTGCAGGCCGAGGTGCAGGCGGTTCGCACCGCGCCGGCCCTGATCGACTACCTGCTGGCGCTGGTGCAGGCCACACGCGACCACCCGGCGTTGCGCCACGGGCTGTCGCCCCGCGCCGGGCTGGCGTTGAAGCGGGCGGCCCAGGCCTGGGCGCTGCTGGAGGGCCGCCATGGCGTGATTCCGGAAGACCTGCAGGCGGTGTTCACGGCGGTCGCCGGGCATCGGCTGAGCGTGGCCGACGATGCCGATCCCGCACGCGTGGCGGCGGAGATCGTGTCCCGGGTCGCCGTGCCCTGAACCAACGCCACCGATGATCCATGCACTGCGCCAGCGCCTGCAGCGCTGGATCGCCAGCCGCACGCCGCGCGTGCCCGGCCCGTGGCGGATTCATCGGCGGCGCATCTACATCGTCCCGACCCGCTATGGCTACGGCTACGGGCTGCTGCTGTTCACGATGCTGCTCGGCGCGATGAACTACTCGAACAGCATGGCGTTCGCGCTGACCTTCCTGCTGGCCGGCATCGGTCTGCTGGCCATGCACGACACCCACGCGAATCTGGTCAACCTGTCGATCGCCGCTGAGCCGGTGGCGCCGGTGTTCGCGGGCGACGCGCTGCAATTCGGGCTGAGGATTGATAACGCCAGCCGCCACGTCCGGCATGCGATCCGCGCCCACTGGCCCGGTGCCGATGCTGGCCCGCAGGTCGACATCCCCGCGTCCTCAACTGGCCGGCTCGTCCTGCCACTGGCCAGCACGCGGCGGGGCTGGCTGCCGGCGCCGCGGTTCGCGGTCGCCACCGTGTTTCCGCTTGGCTTGTTCCACGCCTGGAGCTGGGTGGAGCTGGACATCGCCGGCCTCGTCTACCCGAAGCCGGCTGCGGGTGGCGGCGCACCGCCGCCGGTGCCGCATGGCGAGGGCGCGCAGCGAGATGCGCGTGCCGGTATCGACAGCTTCGTCGGCCTGCGCAGCTATCGGCCTGGCGATCCATTGCAGGCGATCCACTGGAAAACGCTGGCCCGCCAGCCGCCGCCGTGGGCCCAGCCGCAGGTCAAGCAGTTCGCCGAGCCGTCGGCCGACACGCTTTGGCTGGATTGGCAGGCGCTGCCGGCCGACTGGCCGGTCGAACAGCGGCTGGCCCAGCTCGCCCGCTGGGTGCTCGATGCCGAGGCGCAACAGCGACGCTACGGCCTGCGGCTGCCGCGCGTGACCTGCCCGCCGGGAAGTGGCAGCGGCCATCGTCACGCCTGTCTGGCGGCCCTGGCCCTGTTCTGATGCCGCGATCGGCCCCCAGCGCGGAACTGAAGCTGCCACGCGCCGTGCAGCTGCGGCTGCTGGCCGTGCTGGCGCTGGTACTGGCGCCGCACCTGCCAAGGCTGCCGATCTGGGCGGCGGGACTGATCGTGACGATGCTGGCCTGGCGCAGCGCCGCCGCGCTGCGCGGATGGCCGCTGCTGCCGCGCGGTCTGCGCGTGCTGCTGACCCTGGGCGCGTTCGTCGGCGTCTATGCCAGCTTCGGCAGTGTCAGTGGCCAGACCGCCGGCGTGGCGTTGATCACCGTGATGGCGGCCCTGAAGCTCAGCGAGCTTGACCGTCGCCGTGACCTGATGGTGATGGTGTTCCTGCTCTACTTCGTGCTGGTCACGCATTTCCTTTTTTCGCAGGAACTCTGGACCGCCGCCTACCTGCTGGCAGCCGCGACGCTGATTACCGCGCTGCTGATCGACGCCAACCATCCTGGCAGCGTCCTGCCGCTGCGAACCAGCCTGATGATGGCGAGCCGGATCTTGCTGCGGGCCCTGCCGTTGATGGCGCTGATGTTCGTGCTGTTTCCGCGCTTGCCGGGACCGATCTGGGGGTTGCCCGCCGACGCCGGCGCGGCACGCTCCGGACTGTCGGACTCGATGGCGCCAGGCGAGATCGCGCGGCTCGTCGGTTCCGACGCGGTGGCGTTTCGCGTGCGCTTCGAAGGCCCCGTGCCGCCGCCGTCCGAGCGCTACTGGCGCGGGCCGGTGTTCCAGCGTTTCGACGGCCGCCGCTGGGACGCCGGCAGCCGTACAGCGGCCGACCTCGCGCCTGACGCTGAACTCCACGGTACCGGCTATCGCTATGAGTTGACGCTGGAGCCGAACCGTACGCCGTGGCTGTTCGCGCTCGATCTGCCAGCACGCAGGGGTCTGCCGGCGGACGCGCGCATCAATGCCGACCATCAGCTGGTGCTGATGCACGGCGAGGTCCGCGAACGTCGCCGCTACCGCCTGCAATCGCACGCCGGCTACCGCCTGCAGATCGAGTTGCCGGCGGCGCTGCGGGCGCAAACGCTCCAGCTGCCGCCCGCCCGCAATCCGCGCGCGGTGGCACTCGGCCGCCAGTGGCGGCGGGCGGCAAGAGACGATGCGGCGATCATCGACCGGGCCTTGCGGCTGTTTCGTGAGCAGCCGTTCCACTACACGCTGAACCCGCCGACAGCAGCCCGCGATCCGGTCGACAGCTTTCTGTTCGACAGCCGACGCGGCTTCTGCGAGCACTTCGCGTCGAGTTTCACCGTGCTGATGCGGGCGGCGGGCATTCCGGCGCGCGTGGTCACCGGCTATCTCGGCGGCGAGCGCAACACCATCGGCGACTACTGGATCGTCCGCCAGAGTGATGCCCATGCCTGGACCGAGGTCTGGCTCGCCGGGCGGGGCTGGCTGCGAATCGATCCGACGGCAGCGGTTGCCCCCGAGCGCATCGAGCGCGGCATCGGCGGCGCGCTCGATGGCGCCGAGCTGCCGGACTTCCTGAATCCTGCAGTGCGGGGCGGCTTCCGCTTCAATCTTCGCGCCCGCTGGGACTGGCTGAACGCACGCTGGAACCAGTGGGTCCTCGGCTATGGTCCGGAGCTGCAGACCGCGCTGCTGCAGCGATTCGGCCTCGTGGGCGTGCGTGACATGCTGCTGGCGCTGACCGCGCTGCTGACCTTTGCGCTCAGCGCCTACGGTCTGCTGCTGATGCGACGGGCAACGCCCCGCCGGCCGATTGACGAACCCAGTCGTCTCTGGCGGCGGCTGCAGCGGCGTCTGGCCCGCGCGGGTCTGGTGCAGGCGGTCAGCGAAGGCCCCGTCGACTACGCGGCGCGCGTCTCGGCGGCGCGGCCTGACCTCGCGAGTGCGATCGACGAGGCCGCCACGCTCTACATCCGGCTGCGCTACCTGCAGAACTTTGACCACGACACGGCCCGGGCGCTGGCTGCGGCGGTCGCCCGGGTTCGGCCCTGACTCAGGCCGACCGAGGCTCGCGAACCCGTGACAGCAGCACCATGCCGATCACGAAGAAGGCGATCAGCGCGAGGATCGACAGCCGCGGATTGCCTGTGCTGGCGGCAACCACGCCGACCACCAGCGGGCCGAGCACGGCGGCGAACTTGCCGAGCATGTTGTAGAAGCCGAAGAACTGGCCGGCCTGCGCCGCCGGAATCAGCCGGGCGAAGTAGGAGCGGCTCAGCGATTGCACCCCGCCCTGTACCAGGCCGATGGCCGCCGCCATCTGATAGAACTGCGCTTCGGTCTGCATGAAGTAGCCCCACCCGCTGACCGCGATGTAGACCGCGAGCGCCAGATGGATCGACGCCTTGGTACCGATCCGCCCTGCCAGGTGGCCAAACGCGATGGCCGCTGGAAAGCTCACGAACTGCACCAGCAGCAACGCCTTGATCAGGCTGTCGGACGCAAAGCCGAGGTTGAGGCCGAAATCCACCGCCATCTGTGCCAGCGTGTTGACCGCGTCGATGTAAAGAAAGTAGGCCAGCAGGAACATCCAGACCGGCCGGTGCTGCGCGATCTGGCGCACCGTGGCAATCAGCTCGCGCCAGCCGACCGGACTGTCGTCCGGCACCCGGGCCTCGCGCACCCGCAGGAACAGCGGCAGCGAGAACAGCAGCCACCACAGCGCAACGCTGATGAAGGCGGCGCGGGTCGCGGCCACCTTGTCGGCGAGGCCGAAGACGTCCGGCTTCAGCACCATCGCCACGTTGATCAGGAACAGCAGGCCGCCGCCGAGGTAGCCGAGCCCGTAGCCGAACGCCGACACGCGATCGGCCTCGTCGCGATGCGCGACATTGACCAGCAGCGCGTCATTGAAGGTCAGGCCGCCGAAGAAGCCGACCGAGGCCAGCGTGAACACGGCGATCGCCAGCGGCCATTGGCCCGGGCCGACGAAGGCCAGTGCCAGGGTGCCGGCCACGCCGATGCCGGTGAACATCGCGAGGAAACGCTTCTTGGCGGCCAGTCGATCGGCCAGCGCGCCGAGCCACGGCGACAGCAGCATCACCAGGAAGGCGGCCACCGAGTTGCCGAATCCCAGATACAACGTCGCATCGGTCGGCGCGAGATCCCGCGCCCAGTATTGCTTGAAGAAGATTGGGAAGAAGCCGACCAGCACGGTGGTTGCGAACGCCGAATTGGCCCAGTCGTTCAGGGCCCAAGCCCATTGCGCGCGGCGGCGCTGCGGGTCAATGGTGGTCACAGGATGTCGAAGCCGAGGACCAGCGCATCCTCGCGGCCGTCACGCGCCGGGTAGTAGGCCTTGCGAACGCCGATGCGCTGGAAGCCGACGTTCTCGTACAACCGTAGCGCCGCCTTGTTCGACTTGCGGACCTCCAGCAGCACGATCGACGCCTGGGCCGCCCGCGCCAGCTTCATCAGGTGCTTGAGCAGCATCAGGCCAAGGCCCTGGCGCTGGTAGACCGGATCGACGCAAAGGTTCAGCACGTGCGCCTCGTCGACCGCCATGCTCATCAACGCATGGCCGACCAGCACGCCGTCGCCGTCGGCAAGCACCCAGGCGCTGTAGCCAGCCTTCAGGCAGTCGCGAAGGATGCTTTCAGTCCAGGGAAATTCGTAGGCGCGACGCTCCACCATCATTACCTCGGCGAGCCGTTCGAGGGCCATCGGCGCAATGGTCCAGCCGGGTTGCAATTGGGCGTTCAAGGGGGTTCGGGCAACGCGAGAAGTGGACTGACAGCGCACCGGCAAGGATAGCCGCAGGCCGCGAAACGCGGCAGCGGGATCACCAGACTCGCGCGGCGCCGTCGGGGGCTCGGGTCAATGCGAGCCGGCGGTGTCGGCGGGAAGTTCTCCCGGCCAAAGCGACTTGCCACTTTTCTTGATTATTCCGGCGATCCGCTGATGATGATCGACCAACTCCTGCGCCGTCGGCCGAATCACCCGAAGTGGCGCGCCACTGCCGGCCGACAGCGTTACCCGCGCCCCGCGAGCCGGCGTCGCGTCGCCGCTGTCGCGGTCGACATCTCCGGCCAGGCCGAGCGCGCCCTGCCCGCCGGTCATCGCCAGGTACACCTCGGCGAGCAGCCGCGCGTCG
>CAYPJK010000035.1:3556-13201 GCA_964411025.1 uncultured Nevskia sp. | reverse complement strand
GAACAGCGCGAGCACCTGGTCGTAATAGCGGGCTGGCGAGCCCAGCAGGTCGCCGAGCCGGGCGCGATCGAGCCGTGCGCGGGCCGCACTGGCCAGGTCGTCGGCGCCGCAGGCGGTCAGGAACGGCAGCAGCGCGGCATCGAAGCCGGGCGGGCCGATGCCGGTCGGCACCCGGCCGTCCGGGTACCAGACTTCCGGCGTCCGGCCGATGCCGCGCAGCAGCGCCAGGAACGGCTTCAGCGCCGCCAGCTGGGCCCGCGCTTCCGGCATCGATGCCGGGCCGATGCCGGCCCACAGATAGTTGCGGATCGCGTCGTAGCTGCCGCGGCCATCGCTGGTCACATCGAGCCGTGGCCCACGCGGCGTCAGCAGATACCAGTCCGGCATCCGGCCGCCGGGGGCCAGCGACGGCAGCAGCCGCAGGTGACTGTCGAGCACTGCCTGCCACGGCCCCTGCGGTCGCTCGGTGGCGAGATTCTTCAGCAGGAACGGCGGCAGGTAGCTCGGATTCAGGCGCAGGCCGGCCTCGTTCTCGAAACCCTGCGGGCCCGGCAGCAGCAGGCTCAGCGCGCTGGCCCGGCGCAACTCCTGCGCTTCCACCAGCGCCAGCAGTGCCTGCGCTTCGGCAACCAGCGCCGGGCGCTGCCACAGCCGGCCGGCCTGCAGCAGCACGTAGGCGATCCACAGGTCGGCGTCCGATGCCGAATTGGGATCGATCACGTCCCAGAGCGGCGCCGTGTCGGTGTCGGTCTTGCCCCAGTGCCAGGCCGGCAGGTGCTGGTGCAGGCTGCCGTCGGCGAGGTTGTCGCGGGTCCAGCCGAGCACCCGGTCGAAGCGCGTCCGGTCGCCGGCCACCAGCGCGAAGAACAGCGCGTACGACTGGCCTTCGGAGGTGCTGCGCGCGTTGTCGGTCCAGTCGACGACGCGGCCGTCATCGCCGATGAAGCCGGCGGCGAACTGCTCCCAGGCCGGCCAGGCGCGCACCGGGTCGGGGGCGGCTGCAGCCAGCAGCGGCGCACCGAGCATCAGGCCGGCGCCGGCTGCGAGCAGGCGTCGGCGGGACAATCCGGAGGTCATGCCGTGCCGCCTTTCAGGCGGCGGGCAGCGCGACGGCGCAGTGACTGGCGCAGCAGGAACATCGCCACCGTGGCGAACAGCAGCGCCAGCGGCGTCATCAGCCACGGGCGGCGGCTCAGCCATTCGCGGAACTGCTGATGCAGCGGCAGGCGGCCGATGCCCCAGCGATCGCCGAGCTGGTAGCCGCTGACCCGGTCGCCGCGCAGCAGGGCCACATCGCCCTCGATGAACTGCCGGCGCGACGGATCGATCAGCGCCTCGGCGACACCCAGCAGCGGCACGCCGGGCCCGGCGGTCAGCCACACCGCGGAACCGCTGCCGAACGGCGAGCGGGCGCCGATGATCATGCCGAGATCCTTGCCGCCGCCCGCCAGCATGCGGCCGGCGTAGCTGCGGGCGCCGTCGAGATCGCGGCCGGAGGCCCAGGCATGCACGGTGTCGATGGCCGCCAGCGGCTTGAGGCTGACGTTGTCGATGCCGAGGCCGATCGGCAGATCCGCCACCCAGCGTTCCGGCAGAGCCAGTTCCGGCTGCCGGCCGATCAGCAGCAATTCGCGGTCGGCGTGCCGGCTGGCGCTGCCGATGTGGTCGACGGCGATCCGCAGCGCCGGCGCGCCGGTGATCTGGCCGAAGTGGCCGGCCACCATCAGCGCTGCCGACAGCGCGTCCTCGTCGGCGCTGTCCGGCAGCAGGATCGCCGACTCGCCGAAATCGGACTGCAGCGAGAACGGCAGGCCGCCGCTCTGGAAGCGGCCGAGGTCCGGCCATTCCGCGTGGCGGCCGTGGGCGGCGAGGCGCAGCGTCGATTCCGGGTCGATCGAGCCACCGAGGGCGTCGGCCTGGAACGATTCGCAGGGCTTCGCGGCGATGCGCCGGAACTGGTACTGGAAGCTCAGCCGGTTGCTGGACACGAGGCGACCGGCCGGAATGCTGATCTGGCTGCGATCCGGCGTGATCCTGGCGTCGACGGTGCTCGCGCCATTGCCGCCGGCGTGGGCCAGCGTGTTGGAGGCGACGAAGGCGTCGTTGAGCAGCGTGCTCAGCGTGGCGCCTTGCGCGGTGATCGGCGCGTAGCGGTACAGCACGTCCAGCTCGGCCCCTTCCTGGCCGTAGAACCAGAGATCCGGGGGCAGCCGGAAGTCGTAGCTGATCGGGCCGGGCGTCAGGCCGCGGACGCTGGTCGGGCCGCTGGCCAGCGGCCCGATGCGCACCGGCAGGTCCGGATCGAGCCAGCGCGGCGCGGTGCCGCGTGGCGGCGGCGGCGGCAGGCTCAGTTCCTGCACCATCACCGACGGGCCATCGAGCGAGGCCATGCCGAGCGTCAGCGCCTGCGCGGCGCGGATCAGGCCAGCGTCGTCGGAGGCTTCGAGCACCAGCAGCTTGGCACCCGGATCATCCGGATGGGCAACCACGCGAAGCTGCACGCCGTCCGGTGCCGGGCCGAGCTGGGCCTCGAACTCGCGACCGCTGCGCAGCACCACGGCGTGGCCGCGCGGCAGCATGTTGCCGTAGCTGACCGGGAATTCCGCGCCACGGTAGTCGGCCAGCGCGCCGAACCAGCTGGCGGTGATCGCGGCGGCGGTCATGCCGTCGGCACCGGGACGCGAGGCAAACGCGATCGGCAGGCGCAGACGGCGCGGATCGTTCGGCTCGAAGAACGGCCGGGGCAGGCGCGACAGGTTCGGCGGCTGCGGCAGCGAGGCCAGCGTCAGTTCGATCGTCGACTGGTTGGAGATCAGGCTCCACAGGCTGGTGTGCGTCGGGTCCTCGCACTCGCGCTCGACATCGACGTAGTGCATCGCCGCGTCGAAACGCAGCTGGTTGAACTCCAGGAACAGCGCCGGGTTGATGTCGATCACGCGCTCGCCGCGCGCGGCGGTGGCCGGATCGAGCGGGAAGGTGTCGACCACTTCGTCATTGACCAGCGCGGCGATGCTCGAGAAGCGGCCGACCAGCGACGGCGAGTGGGCGAACTTCAGGCGCAGCCGGGCGGAGGTGACCACCTGGTCGCGGCGCAGCGGAATCGCCACGCTGGCCTGCGCGAACACCGTGGTCAGGCGCAGCGGAAAGCCGACGCCAAGGTCGGCGAAGCTCAGCGTGCGCGTGGTTTCGTGCACCGCCTGGTCGGACGTCGCCTTGGCCGCGTTGCCACGGCCGGCGACGGCATACGGATCAGCCGCCGGCTTGGCGGTGAGCACGCCGAGCGACTCGGTCTTGGCGGCGCCGTCGACCGGCGTCTGCGCCCAGGCCTCGCCGCTGCCGCCACCGATGCCGAACAGCAGCGCGGCGGCCAGCAGTGCGGCGCTCGGGCCGTGGCCGGAACGCGCCGGTGCCGTGCGGCCAATGCGCAGCGCCTGCATCGACTGCCGGCCGACCCAGCGCCAGAACTTGCCCGAGCCCATCAGGGAAATACGGAAAATCATCACCATCGCTTTCAGGGGTTTGTCGCGGACATCGCGGTCACGCCAGTCCATCCAGGCATCGGCCCGCCCGAACAGCGACTGGGTCAGGCTCGATTCCTGGGCAATGCTCAACGCGTCGAATTCAAGGGTCAGCAGTTCGCGGTCGCTGCGCCGCACGGTGCCCGGCAGCCACAGCCGCCGGCCGGGCGATTCCAGCGACACCTCGATGGCGTCGCCGATGACCAGGTCCGCCAGTTCCGGCGACGGCAGCAGCGCCAGGCCGCCGGTCGAGACATCGAAGGTGGTGGTCTGCACCGTCTTGCGGGTGCCGGGGCGACGCACCGACGCTTTCAGCTCGTCTTCCACGCGCACCGTCCGGCGCAGCTGCTTGCGCTCGCCGGCCACGCAGAGGGCGGCGCCGAGGATGATCAGGTTGTAGGTGGCCCAGGCCATGTTCAGGTAGACGGTCTGGGTCAGTTCCATGTCGCCGAACACCAGCCGGCCGACGCCGACGGCGATGCCGAGCATGTTCAGCAGGTACAGGAAGAAGTAGGGCTTGGCGATGTCGCCGTCGAAGTAGTCGCGGTCGACGATGCCGCCCTTGGCGGTCACGTTGAACTTGCCGAGCTTCGGATTGATCAGCGCCAGCGTGGTCGGCAGGATGATGAAGGTGGCCAGCACCGTCTCGTAGACCTCGGCCCACCAGGAATGCCGGTGGCGGCCCTGCACCTGCGAGTTGGCGATCACCGCCAGCGCCAGATGCGGCAGCGCGTAGGCGACGATCATCAGCGCTTCGGCCTTGATGATCTGCGCGCCCAGCAGCAGGAAGGCCATCGGGCTGGTCAGGAACACCAGGCGCGGCAGGCCGTAGAAGAAATGCGCCATCGCGTTGGTGTAGCAGAGTCGCTGCCCGAGGCTCAGGCCCTTGGCCAGCAGCGGGTTGTCGACCCGGAAGATCTGCGCCATGCCGCGCGCCCAGCGAATGCGCTGACCGATATGCGCCGACAACGATTCGGTGGCCAGGCCGGCGGCCTGCGGGATGTTGATGTAGGCCGAATTCCAGCCGCGCTGGTGCAGGCGCAGCGCCGTGTGGGCGTCCTCGGTCACGGTTTCCACGGCGATGCCGCCGATCTCGGCCAGCGCCGTGCGGCGGATCACCGCGCAGGAGCCGCAGAAGAAGGTCGCGTTCCAGAGATCGTTGCCGTCCTGCAGCAGGCCGTAGAACAGCTCGCCTTCGTTGGGCACCTTGCGGAAGGTGTTGAGGTTGCGTTCGAACGGATCGGGCGAGAAGAAATGGTGAGGCGTCTGCACCAGCGCCATGCGCGGATCGGCCAGCAGGGTGCCGAGCGTCAGCTGCAGGAACGAGCGCGTCGGAATGTGATCGCAATCGAAGATCGCGATGAACTCGCCGCGCGTCTTGGTCATCGCGTGGTTGATGTTGCCGGCCTTCGCGTGGTTGTTGTCCGGCCGGGTCATGTGCACCGCGCCGACCTGCTTGGCGAACGTGGCGAACTCCGGCCGGCGGCCGTCGTCGAGCAGGTAGACCTTGATCCGGTCCTGCGGCCAGTCCATTTCCAGCGCTGCCAGCACGGTCGGCTTCACCACCGACAGCGGCTCGTTGTAGGTCGGGATGTAGATGTCGACCAGCGGCCAGAGGTCGTCGTTTTCAGGCAGCGGCACCGGTTTCCGGCGCAACGGCCGCATGACCTGGAAGTAGCCGAGCAGCAGGATCAGGTAGGCGTAGGTTTCGGCGGCAATCAGGCCGAGCGCCAGCAGCAGGTCGAGCACCGTGTGGTGCGGGCCGATAGGCAGCGTTTCGGTGAACCGCCAGTACAGGTAGCGCGTCGAGAAGGCGATCGAGAACGCCATCAGCAACAGCAGCGTCACTCGCGAGAAACGCGCCAGCACCAGCGCGATCAGCATGGCCAAGCCGCCGGCGGCGAACTGCCAGCCCAGCGTCATCGGCGTGGTTGCGAAACCCCAGAGCGTCGACCCCATGACCGCCAGGCCGGCCATCAGGCCGGCTGTCGCGATCAGTCTTCCGGGTCCGCGATCAGCCCGCGCGACGCTCAAGCATCACCCCGCTGCCGGACCAGACTGATCCGGGCATTGCCAAGGCGGTACAGGCGGTTCAGCACGTCGACCAGCAGCAGCTCGCGCGTCGAGGTCGGGGCGACGTCGACGATCGCCGGACGCGGCACCAGGTTCAGCTGGATCGACGGCTTGCGGCGGGCGCGCAGGCCCGGCTCGCGGATCAGGCGACCGAAGGCTTCATAAACCGGCACCGTGGTCGCGGGCTTGGCCGGCGGTAGCGCCGGCGCGGCGGCCGCTGCAGCCACAATTGGTGGCGCGGGTGGTGACATCTGCGATGGAGCGGGCGGCCGCGCCGGCTCGGCCGGTGCCGGTACGGGTGCCGCCGGTACCGGCGGGCTGGCGGCGGCCTCCGGCTCGGACTCGATCAGGTCATCCGCCTCGTCCGGGCGGCTGTAGCTGCGGAACTGGAACGCGCCCATTTTCATCTGCTTCAGCAGGCGCTGGACATCGTCTTCCGATGGATTGACGGGTGCGGTGCTCATGGTCTCGGCAGGGCGAACGGGAGGCGGGAACGTCGGCGTCACTGGAAGCGGCTTTCGTGCGTCAGCCTGTAGCGCAGTTCGCGCTCGGGCCGGTCGGCCAGCCGGATCTGCCGCAACTGCAAACGATCGTCGGCGCCCAGCTGGCGAATCCAGGTGGCATACAGGCCTTCGAACAGCGACGACGACCAAGCCAGCGAAGCGGTACCGAACCAGGCCGCAAGCGGCGAATCGCCATGCACGAAATCGACCGCGTCATCGTGGTGTTCGATGCTCAGCCAGCCCCAGTCATGAGCGGCCAGCAGCGCCCGCGCGGTGTGCTCGAGCTCACCGAGCCGTTCGACCTTCTCGAGCGGCCAGGTCTCCGCCAGACGCACGCCAGCGGCATGGAACAGGGCGCGCAGCTGCTCGTCGCCGACCTGGCCGAGCAGTTCGTCGACCACCGCCTTCAGGACCGGCAGCACCGATGAGGTGCGCGGTCGCGTTGACTGGAAAAACTGCTCTGCTTCATTGACAACGTGCATCAGCACTTCACCTGGGATCAAAGCCAGCAGCGGGGAAGACGTCAGATACCGGCGAATCCGGCAAGATCGCGGGCATTGCAGCCCGCGTGGCGAAAACCTGATTTCATTATCAGGTGTTACCCGACCCACCGCATCAGGAAATCTGACACTAATTACTAAACAGTAAGTTAATTTTCGCCGGTGAATCCAATTCGAGCGTTGCGCTAGTCGAAATTAACTAATGAAAGACGCAACAAGCATTTAAAACGCATCAGGAAAGTCGATTGACTGCGATCGTCGCGTTAATAACATGAACTGTCGTTAACGTGACATGTGGCGCGCCAGTTTGGCTGTCGCCAGCAGGTCTTTTCGTGGGAGCATCCTGCAACCGCCTGACGGAAGGGTCCCCGAGGGCTGAGGGTTGGGCTGAGGCCGACCGCCGAACGCGCGCGTCGGCGCGCTGCAGGGTCAGAACAGCGGCAGCACCGCGTCTTCCGCGTGGTCGGCCGCGCCACGTTCGTAGGCGCGGCGCAGGGTCCGGACGAAGGCCGGGAAGTCGAGACCGTGACGCGCCGCCAGCCGTCGTGCCTCCCCGGCCATCGCGATCCAGTCCGGCTCGGTGGCCAGCGCCTTGAACGCGAACAGCACGTGATTGCCGTCGGGGACGATCTTCTGGGCGATCAACGGGCCGTCGAAAGCCTCGCCGATCACCTGCTTGTAGCGCCGCAGCACGTCGGCGGCGACCAGCAGGTTGGCCACCATGAGGCCGCCCGGCCGCAGGCATTCTCGAATGCGCGCATACAGCTGCGGCTCGCCGAAGCCGCTGGCGATGCCGCTGTCGGTATAGCCATCGAGCAGCACGGCATCGAAGCGCTCGGGGGTGCCGGCAAACCAGTCGCAGGCATCGGCATGGACGATGCGATGCCGGTCATCGTCCGGCGGTACCTGGAACGCCGGCGCCAGCGCGATCACCCGCGCGTCGATCTCGATCGTGGTGATCCGCGTCTTCGGCAGATGCCGGTGGCAGAACTTGGTCAGCGAGCCGCCGCCTAGACCGACGATGACGATGTGCTTCGGCTTCGGCACGAACAGCAGCAGCGCCATCATCCGCTGCGTGTACTTCAGCTGCAGTGCGACCGGATCATCCCGATGCATCTCGCTCTGGATGTGCAGCGGACCGAAATACAGGCGCCGGTAGTCGCCGTCGTCGATCACCTGCGGCGCACCGTCCTCGGGCCAGTCCAGGGTGGTGACGACGTCGATGCCGGCATCGGAGACCTGCACGGCCGCTCAGCCGCTCTGCGACAGCAGTCGCGCGTTGCCGCCGACGGCCGACGTGTTGACGGTCAGCGTGCGCTCGCTGACGAAGCGCAGCAGATAGTGCGGGCCGCCGGCCTTCGGGCCGGTGCCGGACAGGCCTTCGCCGCCGAACGGCTGCACGCCGACCACCGCGCCGGTCATGCCGCGGTTGACGTAGACGTTGCCGACCCGCGCCCGTGCCTGCACGCGCCGCCAGGTCCCTTCGATGCGGCTGTGCACGCCGAGCGTCAGGCCGTAGCCGGAGGCGTTGACGGCGTCGACCACCGCATCGATCCGCCGCGACGAGAAGCGCGCCACGTGCAGCACCGGCCCGAAGTGTTCCTCGTGCAGCGCTTCAAGGCCGCTGATCTCGATCGCGGTCGGTGCCACGAAATGGCCGTGCCGGCAGCGGTCGGGCAGCGCCGCACGGGCGACCAGCCGGCCACGGCCGTCGGCGGTGATGGCCGCGACATGCGCCTCCAGCCGGCTGCGCGCATCGCGGTCGATCACCGGGCCGACGTCGGTCGCCAGCCGGGCCGGGTCTCCGAGCGTCAGCTCGGCCATCGCGCCGGCCAGCAGTGCCAGGGTCCGGTCGGCGATGTCGTCCTGCAGATACAGCAGGCGCAGCGCCGAGCAGCGCTGGCCAGCCGAGCCGAACGCCGATTGCAGCGCATCCTTGACGACCTGCTCGGGCAGCGACGAGGAGTCGGCGATCATCACGTTCTGGCCGCCGGTGTCGGCGATCAGGGTCGCGATCGGCCCGGGGCGCGCGGCCAGCGTGCGGTTGATCGCCCGCGCCACCTCGCCCGAGCCGGTGAAGGCGACACCGGCGACCTGCGGGCTGGCGACCAGCGCGGCACCCAGCGCGCCGTCGCCGAGCAGGCACTGGAACACGTAGCTCGGCACGCCGGCGTCGCGCAGCAGCTGCGCCATCAGGCTGGCGATCATCGGCGTCTGCTCGGCCGGCTTGGCGATCACCGGATTGCCGGCGACCAGCGCAGCCGCGATCTGGCCGACGAAGATCGCCAGCGGGAAGTTCCAGGGGCTGATGCAGACAAACAGGCCGCGGCCGTGCAGCTGCAGCTCATTGTGTTCGCCGGTCGGCCCCGGCAGCGCTTCCGCATGGGCCAGCAGGCGGCGCGCGCTGGCGGCGTAGTAGCGCAGGAAATCGACCGCTTCGCGCACTTCGGCGATCGCATCCGGCAGGGTCTTGCCGGCTTCGCTGACCAGCAGCCGCAGGAACGGCGCCCGGCCGGCTTCGAGACGGTCGGCGGCGCGTTCGAGGATCGCCGCGCGCGATTCCACCGGTGTGGCGGCCCAGCGTTCGAACGAGCCGATCGCGGCGGCCACCACGTCCGGCACCCGGGCCGGGTCGAACGGCCGCCATTCGCCGATCACCACCCGGGTGTCGGCCGGGCTGCGCAGCGGCGCCGCCGTGCCGCCGCTGCTGGGGCCGTCGTAGCACAGCGAGGCGGCGCAGGCCGGCAGCTCGGCCTGCTGCAGGTCGCGCGCCAGGCTGGCGGCGGCCAGTTCATCGGCCAGGTTCAGGCCGGCGGAATTGCGCCGGCTGGCACCGAACAGCTCGCAGGGCAGCGGCAGTCCGGGATTGGGCTTGACCGCCAGCGCCCGGACACAGGCGACCGGGTCGGCGACCAGCTGCTCGGGCGGCGTGTCCTCGTCAAAGATCCGGTTGACGAACGAGGTATTGGCGCCGTTCTCCAGCAGTCGCCGCACCAGATACGGCAGCAGATCGGAATGCGAGCCGACCGGGGCGTAGACGCGGCAGGGCAG
>CAYPJK010000035.1:0-3546 GCA_964411025.1 uncultured Nevskia sp. | reverse complement strand
CGCCTCGCCCATGCCGTGCAGGCGCTGGAACTCGAAGCCGGCCATGCCACCGCCGATCGCCTCGCCGGCGTAGGCCTTCACGGCGGCCACGGTATGGGCGTTGTGGGTGGCCAGCTGCGGGAAGAACACGTCGCGCGCGGCCAGCAGCCGGCGCGCGCAGGCCAGATAGGCGACATCGGTATTGGCCTTGCGCGTGTAGACCGGATAGCCCGGCAGGCCGGCTTCCTGCGCGCGCTTGACCTCGGTGTCCCAGTAGGCGCCCTTGACCAGCCGCACCGGAATCCGCCGGCCGACTTCGCGGGCCAGGCTTTCCAGCCATTCGATCACCGCCAGGCCGCGCTTCTGGAACGCCTGCACGGCGAGCCCGAAGCCGTCCCAGTGGCTGAGCGAGGGATCGCGGTAAACCGCTTCGAACACATCCAGCGACAGCGAAAGACGATCCGCTTCCTCGGCGTCGATGGTCAGGCTGATGCCCGAGGCGCGCGCGGTCTGCGCCAGCTGCAGCAGGCGCGGCGTCAGCGCCTCCAGCACCCGCGCGCGCTGCGCCTGCTCGTAGCGCGGATGCAGCGCCGACAGCTTGACCGAGATGCCTGGCCGCGCCTCGGCACTGCCGCCGAGGCTGCGTGCCGCGTCGCCGATCGCATGGATGGCGGCGAGATACGCCGCCCGAGAACGGTCGGCATCGTCGGCGGTCAGCGCGGCTTCGCCGAGCATGTCGTAGGAATGCCGGTACGGCCGCTGCTCCTTGGTCTGCGCGGCCTCGAGCGCTTCTGCGATGGTGCGCCCCATGACGAACTGGCTGCCCATCATCCGCATCGCCGAGCGGATGGCGAGCCGCACCACCGGTTCGGTGGACCGGTTGACCAGCCGCGACCACGCCGCCTTGAACGAACCGGCGTCCTCGGCAGCCGGCGCGCGGACGATGCGGCCGGTCAGCATCAGGCCCCAGGTGCTGGCGTTGACGAACAGCGATTCCGACTGGCCGAGGTGGGTTTCCCAGTCGGCGTCGGCCAGCTTGTCGGCGATCAGCTTTTCGGCCGTCTCGTCGTCCGGAATGCGCAGCAGCGCTTCGGCGAGGCACATCAGCAGCACACCTTCATCGGACGACAGGTCGTACTCGCGCATGAAGGCATCGAGCGCGCTCTGGGTGTCCTTGAGTCGCCGCACGCGGCGCACCCAGCCGGCGGCCGTGGCTACCACCTGGGCGCTGCGCTCGGGCGGCAGTTCGGCGATGGCCAGCAGGCGGTTGACCAGCGTGGTTTCGTCGGCCAGGTAGTGTTCGGCGATCGCTGCGCGCAGTGGGCTGCGCTGCGGTGCGGCCGCATCGAATACGAAGGCGGGCGTCGTTTCAGGTGCGTTCATGCAGGGGTCCATCGAGCCGGCGCGACATCAGGTCACGGGAAAGCGGCCCGCCATTATGCGACGCGGCCGGGAACGGCCGGCGCTGGGCGGGGTGCCGATCAACAGGGAGTCACCCCGATGTTCAGGTCCGACCGGCGTGGTGATACTCCGGCCACCGGTCATAACGACAATCCCAGACGTGAGGAGATTCCGATGAGCTTGAACACCGCACTCGACGCCCTGCTGAAAGCCAGTACCGAAAACGGCGGCGTTCCCGGCGTGGTCGCCACCGTGGCCGATCGCAACGGCGTGATCTATGAAGGCGCGGCGGGCCTGCGGGCGACCGGCGGCAGCACGCCGATGACCATGGATACCTTCTTCTGGTTCGCCTCGCTGACCAAGGGCGTCACCGCGATGGCGGCGATGCAGCTGGTCGAGCAGGGCAAGCTCGATCTCGACGCGCCGGCCGGCAAGGTGCTGCCGGAACTCGGCAAGGTGCAGGTGCGCACCGGCTGGAACGCCGATGGCACGCCGATCCTGCGGGCGCCGAAATCGCCGGTGACCCTGCGCAACCTGCTGACCCACACCTCCGGCTTCGCGTACGAGATCTTCAACAAGGACACCGTCCGCGAGCTGGAAAGCCGCGGCGTCGGCAATGTCATCAGCGGCAGCAAGGCCACGCTGGACCGCGCGCTGGTCCGTGATCCCGACACTGCCTGGGAATACTCGGTCAGCATCGACTGGGTCGGCCGCATGGTCGAGGCCACCAGCGGCCTGCGGCTGCGCGACTACATGGCCAAGCACATCTTTGCGCCGCTGGGCATGAGCGATGTCAGCTTCCAGGCCAGCGAGGAACAGCTGTCGCGTGCGGCGGCGATGCATGCCCGCCTGCCGGACGGCAACCTGGTCACCATTCCGTTCGGCATTCCGCCGGACGTGGAGCTCGACATGGGCGGCCACGCGCTGTCCGGCCGGGTGCCGCATTACCTGCGCTTCTGCCAGGCGCTGCTCAACGGCGGCACGCTGGACGGCAACAGAGTGCTGTCGCCGACCACCGTCGAGCTGATGGGCCGCAACCACATCGGCGACATCAAGATCGGCGAGATCTTCACCGCGATGCCGCAGCTGTCGAACGACTGCCACCTGCATCCGGGCATCGACCTGAAGTGGGGCCTGAGCTTCATCCTCAATGTGCAGGCCACGCCGGAAGGCCGCGCGCCCGGCACGATGGCCTGGGCCGGCTTGCCGAACGCCTATTACTGGATCGACCGCAAGACCGGCGTCACCGTGGTGATCGCCACCCAGATCATGCCGTTCTGGGATGGGCCGGTTCGCGCGATGTGCGACGAGTTCGAGCGCCAGGTCTACAAGCACATCGGCTGAGTTCACGAACGCGCCCGGGCGATGCCTGCCGCATCGCCAGGGCGCGCGCCGGTGACGCAGCGCCAGCCGCGTTCCGGAGCCGCTCGCGGCCTGCGGCGGCCGCTGCAGCGGGCGCTCGAATCATTCCGACAACATCAATTTTCAACATTGCCGGGAAATAACATTTTCCTCTCGCCGGCCGTGTCAGGGTGCGGATCTGCGGGCGCTGCCGCCTGCCTCTCCCCCGGACCTCCCGAATGACGCGAAGCCTGCTGCCGCCGTCCTGCCGTGCCCTGTTTCCGTCGATGGTCCTGCTGCTGGCGCTGGCCGGCAGCGGGCGCGCCATCGCCGCTCCGGCGGACAGCCCTGCGCCGGAGGAGCCGACGCTCGGCACCGATCTGCTTGATGGCGTGATCGGCGAATTCCCCGGCGAGTTGCTGGGCCCGGTCGGCCCGCTGGGCGGCGTGATCACCCCGACGCCGGGCACCGAAATCTTCACCGGCACCATCGTCTCCGGCGGCATCACCCGCAGCTACGCCGGCATCCGGCCGATCGGCGCGCCAGCCGGCGCGCCGGTGCTGGTGCTGCTGCATCCGCGTGCGCAATCGCCGGCCCGCACCGCAAACCTGACGCGCATCGGCCGGCTGGCCGCCGACTACGGCGCCTGGATCTACCTGCCGGCAGCGGTCGCGGCACTGTGGTCCGATCACCCGCTGACCGGGCTGGTCGACGATGTCGGCTTCCTGGACGCGCTGATCACCCGGGAAGTCGCCGCCAACGGGCTCGACGACCGCCGGGTCTATGCCGCCGGCTACTCGAACGGCGGCTTCATGGCGCAGCGGC
>CAYPJK010000034.1:0-13234 GCA_964411025.1 uncultured Nevskia sp. | reverse complement strand
TTCAGCAGGTAGCGGCACAGCTCGCCGATGTAGCAGAACGCGGTGGCGTCGCAGGCGCGGATCTCGTCCCAGAAGCGCGAGGCTGAGAATTTGCGGCTCAGCGCCAGCGCGGCACCATCGGCCAGCACCGCGCCCCAGCAGACCGTCAGCGCATTGTTGTGATAGAGCGGCAGCGGGCAGTACAGCGTGTCGCCGGCGCTCAGTCGCAGGGTCATCTGGCCGAGGCCGGCCATGCCCTTCATCCAGCGGTAGTGGGTCATCACGCTGGCTTTCGGCAAGCCGGTGGTGCCTGACGTGAAGATGTGGAAGCAGGGCTCCTTCAGCCGGATGGTGGCTGTTTCCGGCGGATTCGCCGAGGCCTCGCGATCGGCAGCCGCGGCCCAGTCCTGCCAGCCCGGTGGCGGGCTGCTGCCGTCCCAGGCTTTCGCCGGAACGGCCTCAAGTGCGTCCGAACGGGCCAGCGAGGCGATCGCCTCGGCGCATTCTTCGCCGGCCACGAGCATCGCCGGCTTGCTGAGGCGCAGTGAATGGGCCAGCACCTCGCCACGCTGCTGGTGGTTGAGCATTGCCGCGACCGCGCCACGCTTGATGACGCCGGCGATGGTCGCCAGCGTTTCCGGACGATTCGACATCAGGATCGCCACCACCTCGCCGCGCTGCACGCCGGCCCGGCGGCAGGCCCCGGCGACCCGGTTGGCCCAGGCATTGAACTCGGCATAGGTCCAGCGGCGATCGTCGAACTTCAGCGCCGTGGCATGCGGCTGCGCGTCGGCCAGTTCCTGCAGCCGCAGGCCG
Source organism: uncultured Nevskia sp. (assembly GCA_964411025.1). Classification (GTDB taxonomy): domain Bacteria; phylum Pseudomonadota; class Gammaproteobacteria; order Nevskiales; family Nevskiaceae; genus Nevskia. Next base: position 12,439 of record CAYPJK010000034.1, on the reverse strand, counting down.
ATCGAGCCGATCGAGGCCGGGCGCGCGGTGGCGAGGTTCCACAGGCCGCGCTGCACCTTGAGCACGTCCGGCAGGGTTTCCACGACGCCTTTCAGCAGATCGCCCAGGCGAACGCGCTCGCCGTCGGCGCCGGGCGCGGGAACGGATGGCCGGAAGTTCGGGAATCGGATCATGGCGAGGGGCGGGCGTCGGCGCGGCGGATAATGGAACAACTGTTCACAGACTGCCAGCGGTCAGGCGACCGTGGTCGCCGCGCGGACGATGCGGACCAGCCGTGCAGCCGGATCACGGCAGACGCGGTAGCGGTCGGCGAAGTCGGCCGGTGACAGCAGCTGGGCGGTGCGGAAGCCGGCGGCGCGGAGCTCGGCCTCGGCGTCGGCGGCGGCCCGGAAGTGCAGATGCACCCGGCCGCGCACGAAGACCGACAGCAGGCCGACGAAAGCCTGGACGGCCAGCTGCCGATTCTCGCCGCCGATGTGCAGGTCGGACAGGTACAGGCCGTTCGGGAAGCGTTCGAGTGTGCGGGCGATGCGGCCCCACAGCGCCGTCACCGCCGCCGTCGGAAAGTAGTTGATCAGCCCTTCGGTGATGATCGCCGTGCCGGCCTCGGCATCAAGCGTGGCGGCGATGCCAGCCAGGCTGGCCGGGCCGTCGACCGCGAAGGCATCGATGTCGGCAACCCGGTGCTGCGGGCCGTCGTGACAGCCAACGCGCGCCAGCAGCGCCCGCTTGCGGGCCGCCATGCCGGGCAGATCGGCTTCGATATAGCGGATGCGCTCGCCGTACTGGCGCGCGAAGCGCCAGCCGCGCGGCGACAGGCCGGCGGCGATCTCGATTACCTGCGACACGGTACCGGCCTTGATCGCGGCATGCAGTTCCTCGTCGATCACCCGGTGCCGGGCCAGTAGCAGGCCTTCCAGGGTCGGGCCGCCCAGGGCGCGCGACAGCTGCATCGCCGGGCCTCCGGCGGCATGCATCAGCCGGCCCTCGGGCGTCGCGAACGCCGGGTGCGACAGCCGGTGACGGGCCCAGACGGCGCCGGTGTAGTGGGCGGTCGGGCTGACGGTGGCGGAATGTCCGGTTTTGGGCATGGCAGCGGTCCTGATGTAATTTTTTCGTTGCGGGCTTGCCGCTCAAACCTGAATGCGTCTATCGTAATGAACGCGCATTAACCGGAGCATGTTTTCCGCCCATGCTGATGGCTGTCAAGAAATCAGTCACGCCGAAGCCTGCGGCCCGCAGTGCGCGGCGCAGCCGTGCGGCGGACGCTGGCCCCAGCACGCGTGACGTGCTGATCCGGGAAGCGATGAAGCTGTTTGCGGAGCGGGCGATCGATGCGGTGTCGCTGCGCGAGATCGTGCAGAAGGCGGGTCAGGGCAACCAGTCCGCAATCCATTACCACTTCAACGACAAGCAGGGGCTGGTGATCGCGGTTGCCGAGTTCGTGCGCGCCATGTTCGAGCCGTACTTTGCCGCGGCGCTTGGCGAGATCGTCCGGCTGGAGCACGACGGCACGCTGCGCGACGAAGATCTGGTGGCCGGGCTGGTGATGCCGCTGATCCAGGTGTTCCACGCCGACGACACCGGCCGCGACGCGATCCGTTTCGTCGCCCGTCTGGCGTCGGACGGGGGCGACCTCGGCCAGTCGCTGGTGCTGCAGCAGTGCGCACCGTTTCTCAACGAGATCGAACCGCGGCTGGCGGCGCGGCATCCGGGCAAGCAGCGCGAGAAGCTGCAGTTCCAGATGCTGCTCGGCATGAGTTCGACGATTTTCGGCCTGACCGCGATCGGTGGTCTGCGCCATTCGCCGTTCGGCGGCAACCACGCAACGCTGTACGCCGGTCGCTTCGACGACCTGATTCGCGATTACGTGCACTTCGTCGGCCGCGGCCTGCTCGGCGACTGAAGGATTGACAGCCACGCCGGTGCCCGAGGCAGGTGCGCCGGATCGAGACATGAAAATGGCCATCGCGCACAGACGCGATGCCGGCACGAGGGGGAGAGACGTGATGAAGCGCAAGTTGATGAGCAGTGCGACGCTGGCCGCGATCGCATTCAATCTGACGCCCGCTCAGGCGCTGGATTTCGAGTACGGCGAACTGGTCGGCAGCTGGAAGAGCACGCTGTCGCTGTCGACTGCGTTCCGTGCCGAAAAGCCCGATGCACGGCTGCTGGCCAAGCTCAGCAACAACCCTGATCTCTGCCCGGACGGGTGCCTGTCGTTCACCGGCGACCCCGAGCCGAACCAGCGGCTGGTCGATGCGCCCGGCGCGTTCATCGCGACCAACAAGGACGACGGCAATCTGAACTACCGGCAGTGGGATCCGGTGGCGTCGATCGCCAAGCTGTCCACCGAAGCCGCCGGCAGCTACGGGGACTGGAACTTCAAATTCGGCGCCATCGCGTTTTTCGATCCGGTCAACTACCGGTTCACCGAGCGCAACGCCGATCCCACGTTCCAGCCGGCGCGCGAGGGACGGCCATTCCGCCGCGGCGCGCCACTGGCGCAGGATTTCCAGATTCGCGATGCCTTCGTCGGTCGCGCCTTCCAGCTGTTCGAACACGATTTCAATGCCACGCTTGGCTATCAGCATGTGCGCTGGGGCGAGTCCAACTTCCTGGCCCTGAACGCGATCAACGAACTGCAGCCGCCGGATGCCCGCCTGCTGCGTCATCCGGGCACGCCGATCAGCGAAGTGTTCCGTTCGACGCCGCTGTTCACGCTGAACACGCAGGTCGGCGAGGGCATGTCGCTGGACTTCATCTACCAGCTGGCGTGGCGGCCGGTGGTGGTCGATCCGGGCGGTGCGTTCAACTCCGACATCGACTTCTACAAGAACGACAACTTCAACATCTCGGTCGGCCAGTTCCACGACGATCCGAACAAGCTGCAGCGGATTCCGTTTCCGATCAATGCGATCTCCAACTCCTCGTTCACGGCCGACGTGCTGCCGCTGAAGTACGCGCAGCCGAACAACCAGGGCCAGGTCGGCGGCAAGTTCACCTGGTACCTGCCGGACTTCAACGGCGGCACCGAACTCGGCTTCTACGCGCTGAACTACCACAGCCGCCTGCCGTACTTCAGCGTGATCGCCACCAATGAATCCTGCGCCCGCAACGCCGCCGGCTTCGTCGAGGCGTTCACGGCCTGCAACGGCTTCATCGGACTGAACCCGGAATCCGGCCTGGAGGCGGCGCCGATCGATTCGGAAAAAGTGTTCTTCGCATTCCCGGAGAACATCCAGATGATCGGCGTCAGTTTCAACACCAACATCGGCAAGTGGTCGGTGGCCGGCGAATGGTCGATGCGCCCGAACATGCCGCTGCAGGTGTCGGCGGCCGACGTGTTCTTCGCTGGACTGCAGCCCTCGCTGCCGCGCCAGGACATCACGCTGGGGGTGTCGCCGGAGTTCATCGCCCAGACCATCGCATCGCTGCAGGGTTCCATCGGCGACATCACGACTTCCAATCCGCAGCAACTGCTCGGCATGGCTACCGCCTTGCTCAACGGTCTGCCGGTGCTGCTGCCGGCAGCCGCGTCGAATGTCACGCTGCCGTCGTCGCGCAGCGCAGTGCCGGATTTCCTGTCCGGCTACCGGGGCATCGAGATTCAGCCGAACCAGCGCATCAACGGCTACGAGCGATTCCCGGTGCAGCAGCTCGACATCACCGGCATCCGCGCCATCGGGGCATCGGAAAACCCGGTTGGCGCCGACCAGGTGATCATCCTCGTCGAAGTCGGCCTGACCCATGTGGTCGGCATGCCGAGCCGCAGTCGGCTGCAGCTGGAAGGCGGCGACAACAACGGTTCGCACGCCAGCCCCGGCGCCGACGGCACCGGCCGGCCGAACGGCACGCCGGACACGCGCTCGCTGAATCCGACGCAGCAGACCAGCGGCTTCGCTGACAGCTTCTCGACCGGCTATCGCATCTTCACGCGCTTCGAATACAACAACCTGTTCCTGGGCCTGAACGTCAAACCGTCGATCTTCTTCGGCCATGACGTCTACGGCATCGCGCCGCTGCCGATCCAGAACTTCATCGAGGATCGCATCCAGTACGCGGTCGCCGCCGAGTTCGAGAATGGCGGCCCGTGGACCGGCCAGGTGCTGTATCAGGGCTCGACCGGCGGCGGCACCGTCAATGCCCAGCGCGATCGCGACATCATCGGTTTCCAGGTCGGCTACACGTTCTGATCGTCTTTCCCTTGCGTGTCCCAGTGCCGCTGCCGGCGGCGTCCGGGCCGACGCTCAACACCGTTTCCTGAGGAGGAGCAGTCCATGTTCAAACGCATCAGTTGGTTCATGTTCGCGGGCGCCATCGGCATGGGCACCGCATCGAGTGCCTACGCCAAGGCGTCAGCCGCCGATGCCGCCAAGCTGGGCAAGGAACTGACGCCGGTCGGCGCGATCGCCGCCGGCAACGCCGATGGCTCGATTCCCGAATGGGTCGGCGGCAAGAACTTCGACGCCGAAGTCCGCGGCCTGACACCGGCCAAGCTCGAGGAACTGCGCCAGAAGTTCGAGGAGATCCGCAAGACCTCGCCGGGCGACTTCGACGCGCTGCTGAAGTATCTCGACAGCTTCACGCTGGCGGACTACCCGAAGATCTCCGGCCAGATCGACGCGATCATCGCCAAGCTGCCGCCGGACCTGAAGTCGCTGGCGACCAAGCAGCGCCAGCAGATCGGTGGCGGCGGCAAGTTCGAAAAGCCGACGTTCATCATCACCAAGGACAACGTCGCCAAGTACGCGGACAAGCTGACGGAAGGGCAGAAGGCGATGTTCGCCAAGTACCCGACCTACAAGATGATCGTCTACCCGACCTTGCGGTCGGCGTTCTTCCCGGACGAGATCAACGCCGCGACGATCAAGAACGCGTCGACCGCCGAACTGAAGGGCACCGACGAGGTCGCCGGTGCCGTGCTCGGCTTCCCGTTCCCGGTGCCGACCAGCGGCGCCGAGGTGATGTGGAACCACAAGATGCGCTACCGCGGATCGGCGGTACGCCGTTTCAACAACCAGGCGGTGGTCAAGCAGGACGGCACTTACAAGATCACCAAGCTGATCGAGGACGTGAAGTTCAAGTACTCCAACCTTGCCGAGCCAGCGCCGGGTACCAAGATCCTGCTGTACTACCTCTCCAATGTCGTGGCGCCGGCGCGCGTGGCCGGTCAGCTGACGCTGGTGCATGAAACCTCGGGTGCCGAAGGCTCCGGCCGCAACGCCTGGATCTTCAACCCGGGCCTCGGCCGCGTGAACAAGGCGCCGGACGTGGGTTACGACAACCCGTACATCGGCACCGACGGCGAGCAGTTCAACGACCAGGTCGACATGTTCAACGGCGCGCTCGACCGTTACACCTGGAAGCTGGTCGGCAAGAAGGAGATGTACATCGCCTACAACTCGTTCCTGATCAATGCGCCGCTGATCAAGTACAAGGACATCATCCGTCCCGGCCACATCAACCAGAACCTGTCGCGCTACGAGCTGCACCGCGTCTGGATCGTCGAGGCGACGATTCGCGACGGCCTGCGCCACCAGTTCAAGAAGCGCCGCTTCTATGTCGACGAGGACAGCTGGGCAATCGCGGCGGTCGATGCCTACGACAACCGCGACCAGCTGTGGAAGGTGCAGGAAGCGCAGCTGATCTCGGTGCCGTTCGTGCCGACCGTGACCGGCATTCCGGAAATCATCTACGACCTGCAGAGCGGCCGTTACTTCGTCACCGCGCTGTCGAACGAAGACAAGATTTCCGACTTCAAGATCAGCTTCAAGGACGACTACTTCTCGCCCGGCAGCCTGAATCGCAAGTCGCAGACCAAGTAATCCGCACCAGTGCTGCAACGATGGCCGGCGAGGGGTCGCCGGCCATCTTCTCGATGCCTTCAGGGGGCCGTGCATGACCTTCCAGACCACACCGCTGCGACCGGCGCTGATCGCTGCCGCGCTCGCGGCCACACTTGCATTCCCGGCCTGGCTGCTGGCCCAGGAAGAGGATGACAGCGGCGATGCCGATACCGGTGTCGACACCACGCTGGTCGCCCGGCCATCGGTGCTGGCGCCGCGGGCGTCGTCGAGCCTGCTGCTCGGTGTCACGCGCGCCGGCAACCGCTACGTGGCGGTAGGCCAGCGCGGCGGCATCCTGCTGTCGGATGACGGCAGCCAGTGGAAGCAGGTGCCGACGCCGGCTGACGCTACCTTGACCCGCGTGCATTTCGTCGACGCCGAGCACGGCTGGGCGGTCGGCTACGACGGCACCATTCTGGCGACCACGGACGGCGGTGCCAGCTGGACCCTGGCGCAGTTCGACGCCGCCTGGGGCCGCGCCTACTACGACGTGCTGTTCGCCGATGCGCAGAACGGCTTCGTGGCCGGCGGCAACGGCCGGCTGCAGAAGACGGCGGACGGCGGCAAGACCTGGGAAGCGGTGGAATCGCCGGCGTTCGAGGATCAGCCGAACCTCTACAACCTGACCCGGCTCGGCAACGGCGCGCTGGTACTGACCGGCGAGCGCGGCTTCATCGCCGCGTCGACCGACGAGGGCAGCACCTGGACGCAACTGAAGTCGCCGTACACCGGCTCCTACTTCGGTGCGGTGGCCAGCGGCGCGTCGGGTATCGTGCTGTTCGGCCTGCGCGGCAACGCCTTCCATGCCGCCGATGTGGCGAAGGCAGCGCCGTTGAGCGAAGCCGATCTCGCGGCACTGCGCGAGGCAGCGGCAAATCCCGAAGCATCCAGTGGCGCCAGCAATCCGGTCAGCGAGGTCGCCGGCTGGGTGCGTCTGGCTTCCGACGACACCGAAAGCCTTTACGGCGGCGTGTCGGCCGAAGACGGCAGCCTGCTGCTGTTCGGTGGCAACGGCCGGGTGATGAAGGCCGATCTCGATGGTCGCCGGCTGGTGCGCCAGCAACTGCCGACCAACATCAACATGAACGCCGGTCTGGCGACCGCCGACAGCCTGATTGTCGTCGGCACCTCGGGTGTCCAGCGCTTCGCCAAGCCCTGATTCCGGGCCTCGCTGAACCACGATCGATCGCGGCAGAACAACCAGAAGAACACGGGGAAGGCATATGGCAGGTGCAGCAGTAGGCGGCGTGTGGGCCGACAGAATCCTGAAAGCGGTCGAACCGATCATCTATGGCCGGCGCAAGCTCACGCACTGGATCCTGATCGTGCTGACCCTGTTCTTCACAGTGCAGATGGCGCGGCTGCAGCCCGATGCGGGCTGGCTGAAATCGGTGCCGCTGGAACATCCGTACATGGAGAAGTTCCGCGAGTACTACCGCGACTTTGGCGGCGCCAACACCGTGCTGGTGGCGCTGATCAAGGACGAAGGCACCGGCGATATCTACACGCCGGAATTCATGGACACCCTGCAGAAGGCCAATGACGAGGTCTTCTTCATGCCGGGCGTCGACCGGGCCCGCGTTACCAGCCTGTTCACGCCCAACGTCAACTATGTGGAGAACGTCGAGGGCGGCTTAAGCGGCGCCACGGTGATTCCGCCGGATTACCAGCCGACGCCGGAAGTGCTGCAGAAGGTGAAGTCCAATGTCGCCAAGGCGCAGGTGATCGGCCGCATCGTCACCAACGACCAGCGCGGCGCGATGATCCTCACCGAACTGCTCGAAGTCGATCCGCAGACCGGCGAGAAGCTCGACTATCTGAAAGTCGGCCAGTACCTGGAAAAGCTGCGTGCCAAGTACGAGAAGGACGGTATCAAGGTCCACATCATCGGCTTCGCCAAGATCGTCGATGACATGACCAAGGCGTCGCTGGAAGTGGCGGCGTTCTTCTTCCTGACCCTGATCATCACCGGCTTTCTGCTGTGGATCTATTGCGGCTCGTTCAAGCTGGCGATGATCCCGCTGTTCTCCTCGGTGGTCGCGGTGATCTGGGAGATGGGCCTGCTGAAAACGCTTGGCTACGGCGTTGATCCGTTCGCGATCCTGGTGCCATTCCTGATCCTGGCGGTGTCCGTGTCGCACGGCGTGCAGTACGTCAACGCCTGGGTCGATGAAGTCCATGCCGGAAAGTCGAGCTTCGATGCCAGCCTGGAAACCTTCCGCCGGCTGGCGATCGCCGGCACCATCGCGCTGCTGACCGACGTCGCCGGCTTCGCAACCATCTACCTGATCAAGATCCAGATCATCCAGGAGATGTCGATCAATGCCGTGCTTGGCGGCCTGGCGATCATCGTCGCGAACAAGATGTTCGTGCCGATCTGGCTGACGATGGTGAAGCTGAAGGATGTCGATGCCTTCATCGCCCGCCAGACCAAGAAAGACGCCAAGCTCGATCCGGTCTGGTGGTGGCTGTCCGGCGTCACCAAGCCGGCGGTGGCCACGACGGTGCTGGTGTCCTGCGGCGTGATGCTCGGCTGGGCGCTGTGGGGCAAGGCGGACCTGAAGGTCGGCGATGCCCTGAAAGGCGTGCCGGAGCTGCGTCCGGACTCCCGCTTCAATCAGGATTTCAACGCGATCACCGACAACTTCCAGATCGCCGTCGACATCTTCAAGGTGATCGCCGAAACCCGGCCGAATGGCTGCGTCAGCTACCAGCTGATGGACCAGGCCGATCGCTTCGCCTGGAAGATGGAAAACACCGACGGCGTGCAGTCGACGCTGTCCTTGCTGACCTTCGCCAAACTCGTCTACCAGGGCTTGTCGGAAGGCCGCCTGAACGCGCTGGTGCTGCCGCGCAACCAGTTCGCGCTGGCCCAGGCCACGGCACTGGTGCCGACCTCCACCGGCCTGCTGAACGATGACTGCGATGCGCTGGCGATCTACCTGTTCACCAAGGATCACAAGGCCGAAACGATCAGCCACATCGTCGAGGAAGTGAAGAAGTTCAACGACGAGAACGCCAAGGATTTCTATGCCAAGTCTCCGGACACCAAGCCGGAGTACTGCGCCACCAAGTACGACACCTTCCAGAAGCTGAAGGCCAGCAACCTCGAGGTATTCAAGCTCGGTGAAGGCGCCGGTGCCGATCCGGCCAAGCTTGAGGCCGCCAAGAAGCGTCAAGGGGAACTTCAGGCGAGCTACGAAGGCATGAGCCTGGAATGCCCGGTGAACTTCGCGCTGGCGACCGGCAACGTTGGCGTGATGGCGGCGACCAACGAAGTCGTGCACGAGCAGGAAGGCCGCGTGGTGCTGCTCGTCTATGTCGTGATCCTGATCCTGCTGTGGATGTGCTTCCGCGAATGGAAAGCGATCGTCTGCATCATCCTGCCGCTGGCCCTGGTGTCGGAGATGGGCTACGCCGTGATGGCGATGCTGGACATCGGCATGAAGGTGGCAACCCTGCCGGTGTTGGCGCTGGCCGTCGGTATTGGCGTCGACTACGGAATCTATGTCTACGGCGTGCTGGTGTCCGGCCTGAAGGAAGGCAAAAGCCTGCGGGTGGCGTACTTCGAGACGCTGCGCGGCACCGGCAAGGCGGTGATTTTCACCGGCGTGACCCTGGCGGCGTCGGTGTCGACCTGGCTGCTGTCGCAGCTGCAGTTCCAGATCGACATGGGCCTGCTGCTGCTGTTCATGTTCACCGCCAACATGTTCGGCGCGGTGCTCGGGCTGCCGGCAATCGCGGCGTTCCTGTTTCCGCCGAAGCCGGGTGAGGCGCCCGCGACCATGCCGAAAAACCTGGCGCCAGCGAAGACGGCACATTGATGGCCGAGTCGGCAGCAGGCGGGGCGGACGGGCGGCAGTCGTCCCTTTCAGCGTTGCGGATGGCACTGGATCGCGCACCGCCGGCCGGGCTCGAGGCGCTGGAAGCCGATGAACTGGCGCGGCTGGCGGCTTTGCTCGCCGACGCCAAGCGCCGGCAGAAGGCGCAGGTCGATGCGGCGCTGACCGAATCGCTCAGCCACGTGCCTCTGTTGCTGCGCGGCGCGGTGCGCAAGATCCTGGATCTCTAGCTCCCCATGGCCACTCCGCAGACCGGCGCCGCGCTGGCGGCGCTGTCACTGGCGCAGCGCGCCGAAGTGATCAAGCTGGCCCGGCTGTGTCGGGTCGACGAGGCCTCGCTCGCCTGGCTCGGCAAGCTCGACGCGGCACTGATCCGCACGCTGCGCGAGCAGGCCACGGCGGCGATGTTCGATGCCGACCGCAAGCGCTTCCACAACATGGCGGCGGCCAGCCGGCTGCTGCCGATCCCGATCCTGGTGCTGATCATCGAGAAGGTGATCGGTCCGCTGATCTGCGCCCGGGTCTGCGGCCTGGTGCCGCCGGCGCGCGCGATCGAGATCGCCGAGAAGCTCAAGCTGCCGTTCCTGGTCGATGCCTGCATGGAGCTCGATCCGCGTTCGGCCCAGGCGCTGATCGCCGGCTTCCCGCGGCATCTGGTGGTTGCCATCGCCCGTGAACTGGCTCAGCGCGGCGAGTACGTGACGATGGGGCGCTTCATCGATCTGATTGCGCTCGACGCCATCGGTCCGGTCGTCGACGCAATCACCGATGACGCCAGGCTGCTGCATATCGCGTTCTTTGCCGAAGGCACCGAGCGGCTCGGCGACATCGTCGAGCGGATCGCGCCGGCGCGCCTGCAGGCCATCGTCAGCCACGCCGCTACCGGCTCGGCCGAGCTGTGGGGCGAGGCACTGGCGCTGATATCCGGTGTCGACGGCGCGCTGCAGCAGAAGCTGGCGGCGATCACCGGCGAACTGCCGGAGGCGGCGCTGAACAACATCGTCCGCAACACGCAGGCGATCGGCCGCTGGGATGTGCTGCTGCCGATCGTCGCCCGGATGGATGCGCGCCTGCAGAAGCGCGTGATCAACCTGCCGGTGATCCAGGACGACGCGATCTTCGGAGACATCGTCCGCGCCGTGTTCCGGCTGCCGGACATCCGCCCAGTGATCCTGCTGCTGACCCAGCTGGAAGCCGATGCCCGCAGTCGCCTCGACGCGGTAGCGCGCCAGATCGGCTTGAGCCTTCCGGACCCGGCCTTGCTGATGCCACTGATCGGCGGCCGCTGAATCGGGGCGGCCGCTCGTGGTCGCGGCGATAAAATGCGTTTACGAGACACGCAAAATTGCGTGTCGCAGGCGCGCTGCGCTAAGGTCCGAAGGCGCCGGCGCGCTGTCCGCATAGCGCCTGACCACGGCCATTGCGATCAGCACCGCCGGTTGTGCTGCCGCCACCGATCTCCAATTCCGAACCCAGCCATGACCGCGCCTGTCCTGTACCGCCTCGATGCCGATGTCGCGACGCTGACCCTGAACCGGCCGGACACGCTGAACAGTCTCGATCTGGCCACCATCGATGCCCTGCTGGCCGGTGTCGACGCGGCGCTGGCCGAGCAGGCACGGGCGCTGGTGCTGACCGGCAGCGGCCGTGCGTTCTGCGCCGGCGCCGATCTCGGCGCCGACAGCCTGGCCGGGGTCGTGCCGCAGGACATCGATCTCGGCGCTGCCATGCGCAGCCACTACAACGTCATCGTCGAGCGCTTGCACCGCCTGCCGATCCCGGTTGTGGTGGCCGTCAATGGCGTTGCCGCCGGCGGCGGCGCGGCGCTGGCGCTGGCCGGCGATCTGACGATCGCGGCGCGTTCGGCGTCGTTCCGCTACCTGTTCATCGACCTTGCGCTGATGCCGGACATGGGCGCCACCTGGCAGTTGCCGCGGCGGGTCGGGCAGGCGCGGGCGCGCGGGCTGTCGCTGCTGGGGGATGCGCTCGATGCCGAAACCGCCGCCCAGTGGGGCCTGATTTGGCAGGTGTTCGACGACGAAGCCCTGCCGGCGGCGGCGCAGGCGCTGGCGGTGCGGCTGGCGGGCAAGTCGCCGTCAGCGCTGCGCGAGACACGGGCGGCGCTGGATGCGGCGCTGGCGGTTGATCTGCCGGCCCAACTCGAACAGGAAGCAGTCGGTCAGACCCGGCTCGGCCGCGAGCCGGGCTTTCTCACGGCGGTGACCGCCTTCCTGGCCCGACGGACCCGCAAGCCGGGCTGACGTGCCGGCGGGCGGGTCGCGTCACCACTTGATGAACGGCGGCGGGCTCAGCGGATGGCGCTTGAACCAGCTGCCGGCGAGGCCCATCAGCGTCTTGTGGAAGCCTTCGTTGGGGTAGGCGGTCTTCAGTGCCCGGACCGTGTCGCCGGCGATGACGAACTTGACCAGTCCCAGCGAGACGTCGACCAGATCGGCCTTGCGGAACGCCTCGACCAGCGGATACGCCGGGTCCTTGAACGCGCGCAGCGTGTGATGCTCGTCGATCATCAGCTCGATTTCGGTAGCCCAGGCTTCGAGCCCCTCGGCGGCCAGGTAGTCGCGGGCCCGGCGGGAGGACGGCGGCAGGTAGTCGATGGTGCCGTCCGACCAGATACCGAGATCGTGAAAGCAGGCGGCGATCGCGATCTTCCGGCGGTCGTCGTCGCTGGCCTGGGGCAGCAGCGCCAGCGTGAAGGCCGCCATTCGCTGGCAATGGTTGCGGTACCCG
>CAYPJK010000033.1:0-13265 GCA_964411025.1 uncultured Nevskia sp. | reverse complement strand
CTTGATCTGCAGCGGAATCGGCACCCGCGACTGGGCGCCGGCCAGCGCGCGGTCGAGCAGGTTGCGGGCCGGGGTTTCGAGAACGCGGGGCAGCGGCAGCGGGATCGAGGTCTTCACATCTGGTACTCCGGAACGCGGACTTCGAGGCCGTCGAGCGCGGCCGAGGCGGTGATCTGGCAGCACAGCCGCGAGCCGGGCTGCACATCGGGCGTCATCGCCATCATCTGCTGCTCTTCCGAGGTGCGCGGGCCAGCCGCCTTGATCCAGGCGTCGCCGACCACGACGTGGCAGGTGCCGCAGGCGCAGGCGCCGCCGCAGTCGCCGTCGATGCCGGGCACGCCATGGTCGCGCGCCAGCTGCATCAGCGAGGTGCCGTCAATCAGCGGGACTTCCCGGCTGCTGCCGTCGTGCAGCAAGAATTTCATCGTGGCCATCGTGCATTGCTCCTCGGTTCACCCCGGCTCGGGCCGGTGGCGAATCTTGTGCCCGCGTGGCGGTGTCGACTATGGTCCGCCGGTTCATAGATTTGTGAGAACGGCTCAAATGCGGCTGCCTGCCGAAGTGCCCGATGCCGACGTGCCGGCCGCGATGCTGGCGCAGATCGTCGAGTCGAAGCTGATCGATGCCGACGCGGCGGCGCGCCTGCACGCACTGCTGGCGCGCCTCGGCCGCGACCTGCCGGGGCTGGTCGCCGCTGGTGAGCGGGTGCCGCTGCACTGGTTCCGCACCATGTACCCGGCGCTGGACGCCGATCGCGCGGCCTGGCTCGGCCACGCCGCCGGCGAGCAGGCGCGGCTGACCTCGTTCGCCGCCTTGAGCCTGCCGCTGGTCAGCGCCGGCTCGGTGGGCGAAGTGCTGCGGCTGCTGGAGTTCGTGCCGCTGATTTCGAGCAGCATCACCGCCCGCTTCATGGCCCACGCCGACGATGTGGTGGTGATGATCGACGCCCGTTCCGGCGATCCGGTGCTGGACCGTTTCCCGGTGCACTACTGCGCGTCCGCGATCCAGCGGCTGCTGGCGATCCTGGTGGCCGGCACGCCGCGTCTGGAGGTGCACATCGCCTGGCCGCAGCCGGCCTGCTTCGTCGATCACCCGGATCTGCGCGCAGGCCGGCTGCACTTCGATGCGCCGTTCCACCACCTGGTGGTGCCGAACGCGACGATGGCCGAGGTCTGCCGGTTCTCCGATCCGGTGGCTTACCAGGGCGCGCTGGCCGGGCTCATCGCCCAGCGGCAGGCGGCCGGGCTGGATGAAACGGTGGGCCGGCTGAAGGCGCTGCTCGACGGCCCGGACCATCGGGTCGGCATCGACGAGGCGGCGCGCGCGCTGCATCTGTCGGTCAGCACCCTGAAGCGGCGGCTGGCCGAGGCCGGCACCAGCTTCCGGGCACTGCGCGACGATGCGCTGCAGCAGCGGGCGCTGCGGCTGCTGGCCGAACCGTCGGCAACCCTGGCCTCGGTCGGCGCGGCACTCGGCTACGGCGATCTCGCCAACTTCGCGCATGCCTTCAAGCGCTGGACCGGCCAGTCGCCCGGCGCGTTCCGGCGCCAGCGGGCGAGGCCGCAGGCGTCGTTGTCGCCGCCGGGACTGTAGTCGCACTGCAACAATCGGCCCGGACAATGCGCGAGAACCCAAGAGAGCGAGGCGCGCGCACATGGCACGCAACAGCAGCACCGGCCCGAAGGCGGGCCGCAAGATGGTCAGCAAGGCCGATTCCTCCAGCGCCGGCACCGGCAGCAAGCCGCCGAAGGCGGACAAGCCGCAGTTCCACTACCGCACGATCTGGCTGTCCGACATCCATCTCGGCACGGCCGGCTGCAAGGCGGAGTTCCTCACCGATTTCCTCAAGCGCAACCACTGCGAAACGCTGTACCTGGTCGGCGACATCATCGACGGCTGGAAGCTGAAGAAATCCGGCTGGTACTGGCCGCAGGAACACACCAACGTGATTCGCCGCGTGCTCACCAAGGCCAAGCGCGACACCCAGGTGATCTACGTCACCGGCAACCACGACGAGTTCCTGCGCAAGTTCGTCGACTATCGCCTTGAGATCGGCAACATCAAGCTGGTCAACGAAGCGATCCACGAGACCGCCGATGGCCGCCGCCTGCTGGTGCTGCACGGCGACTACTTCGACGTCATCACACGCTACCACCGCTGGGTGGCGCTGGCCGGCGACATGGCCTACGAAACGATGATGAGCGCCAACCACTGGTTCAACCGCGTGCGGGCGATGGCCGGCATGCGCTACTGGTCGCTGTCCGCGTTCGCCAAGCAGAAGGTCAAGAACGCGGTGTCGATCGTCTCCAGCTTCGAGGAAGCGGTGTCGCGCGAATGCAAGCGCCGCGAGCTGGATGGCGTGGTCTGCGGCCATATCCACCACGCCGAGATCCGCGACATCAACGGCGTGAGCTATCACAACTGCGGCGACTGGGTGGAGTCCTGCACGGCGCTGGCCGAGGACTTCAACGGCAAGATCTCGGTGATCCGCTGGGTCGACATCGACCACCTGAACGAGCGCCCGAACGTGACGCCGCTGCGGCTGCCGAAGGTGGCGCGGCGGACTGCCAAGGCCGCCTGAAGCCCGGCTGCCGGAAGCGCGATGGAGTGGTCGCCCGCATGACCGGCGGGCCCGGGGCCTCCGTAAGCTGCGGGTCCATCCCGTTGCCCGGAGTGCCCCGATGTCCGCCTTGATGATCGCGCTGGCCCAGGTCAAAGACCCCGCCAAGCTGCAAGCCTATTCGGCCGCCGCTGGCCCGACGATTCTGGCTGCCGGTGGCCAGGTGCTGGGCCGCGGCAAGCGCGTTGCCACGCTGTGCGGCGCGGTTTCGCCGGATGCCACGCTGATCGCCCGCTTCCCGTCGGCCGACGCCGCCCGCAGCTGGTACGACAGCGCTGCCTACCAGGCGCTGATTCCGCTGCGCGACGAAGCGATGGTGGCCAGTTTCTACGTGGTCGAAGAGCCGGCCTGATCGGTCAGCAGGGCCGGCGCCGTGCGGCGCCGGCCGTTCAGACCTCGTGCACGAACAGGCTGCGCTCGAAGCGCAGCTGCGGCCAGAAGACGCCGTCCTCGGCCCGTTCGCCGGCGCCGACCACCATGATCGGGAACGCGCCGGTCGGCAGTTTCAGCAGCTTCGACACCCGCACCTCGTCGAAGCCTTCCATCATGCAGCTGTCGTAGCCGTGCGCCCGCAGCGCCAGCACCAGGTTTTCGCAGGCCAGCGCCGTGCTCTTGGCCGCCCACAGATCGACTTCCGCCTGCGTGTACGGCCCGCGCGGCACCGGCGCCACGATGCCGCCGGCGGCAATCGCCGCCTTCTTGACCATCGCGAAGGAATTCAGCGGCCCCGGCGTGTACATGTACGGAATCAGCTGGTAGTACCGCTTCACCAGCGGCGGCACGTCCGGCATCGGCCATTCCTTCAGCATCTTGCGGGCGAAGTCATGCACGCGGTCGGTATGCGCCACGCAGACGATCAGCTCGGCCGCCGTCTTCGCCGCCAGCTGGCTCATGCAGGCCTTGACCAGCCGCGCCTTCTTGTCCGCCGAACGCACGACGTAGAACGACCAGGGCTGCAGGCCGGACGAGCAGGGCGCGAGCATCGCGAGGTCCAGGCAGTCGTCCAGCACCTCGCGCGGGATCGGCTTGGCGGTGAACTTGCGCACCGAACGACGGCTGGCGACCACCCGCCGGAACGCCTCGATGTCGATCTCCTTCGGCGCCGGCTCGTGATAGCGCGGCTTGCCGTCGATGACGATGGTGGACATGGTCGGCGCCTGAGCGGTTCCGGAGGTTCGTGCGGCAGCGGCCTTCGGGCCGGCCCCGCTTCCGGTCTTCGGCAGCTTCCGGGTCTTCGGGGCCGGCGCGCTGGCAGCACGGCGGGGCTTGGCCTTGCCGGCGGCAGGGCTGACGGGGCGGGTCGGTTCGGTCATCGGAGCGGGGGCAGGAGGGTTCGGTGCACAACTGTAACGGAAGCCGTGCCATGGTCATTGCCGGCCACGGCCGGCATGGCCCTTGCCGCAGGTAAAATGCGACCCGCGTGCCCGCCGCCTCGGCCGCAGGTGTCCGCGCCCCCTCCCGCTTCCGAAGACCCCAGACAGATGAATGGCATTTCCCTGACCCGCTACCTCATCGAGGAGCAGCGCTCCAAGGCCCAGATCGGCGCCGACCTGCGCCTGCTGATCGAAGTCGTCGCCCGCGCCTGCAAGACCATCGCGATTGCCGTCGGCAAGGGCGGCCTCGGTGAAGCGCTCGGCGATGCCGGTACCGGCAACATCCAGGGCGAGGCGCAGAAGAAGCTCGACGTGCTGTCGAACGAAATCCTGCTCGAAGCCAACGAATGGGGCGGCCATCTGGCCGGACTGGCATCGGAGGAAATGGACCACCCGCACCCGATTCCGGGCCAGTACCCGAAGGGCGGCTACCTGCTGCTGTTCGATCCGCTGGATGGCTCGTCGAACATCGACGTGAACGTTTCCGTCGGCACCATCTTCTCCGTGCTGCGCTGCCCGGAAGGCATGACCGGCGCGGAAGACGAAGCCTTCCTGCAGCCGGGTACCACGCAGGTGGCGGCCGGGTATTGCGTCTACGGCCCGTCGACGATCCTCGTGCTGACGCTCGGCAACGGCACGCATGCCTTCACCCTGGACCGCGAACTCGGCAGCTTCCGGATGACCGCGCGTGACCTGCAGATTCCGGCGGACACCAAAGAGTTCTCGATCAACGCGTCGAACGCGCGCTTCTGGGAAGCGCCGGTGAAGCGCTACGTCAACGAAATGCTCGACGGCAAGGAAGGCCCGCGCGGCAAGGACTTCAACATGCGCTGGGTCGCGTCGATGGTGGCGGACGTGCACCGCATCGTCACCCGCGGCGGCGTGTTCCTGTACCCGATGGACGCCAAGCTCAAGGATAAGGGCGGCAAGCTGCGCCTGATGTACGAAGCCAACCCGATGGCCTTCATCGTCGAGCAGGCCGGCGGCGCCGCCACCACCGGCCGCCAGCGGATCATGGACATCCAGCCGGCGAAGCTGCACCAGCGCGTGCCGGTGATCCTCGGTTCGAAGAACGAGGTCGAGCGCGTTACGGCGTATCACGCCGAAGGCTGAAATTCTGGGCCTCATGACGGCCGGATCGATGAGCCTGCGGGCGCTTGATCCGGCCGTTACAGCATCTGGCGCCTCGATGAGCAGACGCCGCCACATCCGCCACGTTCGCTGACGATGCCGGCCGTCCAGCTCGACCACATCCATGCGCGGCTGCAGCAGGCCGGCGCCGCGCCGATCCACCGGCAGCGCCTGCTGCGGCTGTGGCTGAGCGGTGCGGCGCTGGTTGGCGCGCCCAGCCTCGACAACTTCCTGCCGAAGCGCGTGCGGGAAGCGCTGCCGGCGCTGGAGGCCGAACTCGATGCGCTGGTGACGCTGCACTCGGTCCACCCGAGCGAAGACGGCTCCGAACGCCTGCTGCTCGGCCTGGGTGACGGCCAGCGCATCGAAAGCGTGCTGCTGCCGCGCGACGGCCTGTGCGTGTCCACGCAGGTCGGCTGTGCCGTCGGCTGCGTGTTCTGCATGACCGGCAAGAGCGGGCTGCTGCGGCAAGTCGGCGCCCACAAGAAGCTGGTGTTCTCCACCGTCGGCGACCCGCGCGCGTTCGAACGCCTGCCGCAATCACCGGTCAAGCCGGCGCTGGCGCTCTCGCTGCACAGCACCGACGCCGCGCTGCGCCAGCAACTGCTGCCCCGCGCACCGCGCCTGACGCCCGAAGAACTGGTGGCATGGGGAGACGACTACGCCCGCCGTACCGGCTACCCGATCCAGGTCCAGTGGACCCTGCTCGCCGGCATCAACGACAGCCCCGCCGAACGCGACGGCCTCGTCCGCCTGCTGAAAGGCCTCTACGCCGTGCTGAACCTCATCCCGTACAACACCGTCGATTCGCTGCCCTACCAGCGGCCGCACTGGGATGATGCGGTGGCGATGGCCAAAGAACTCCACCAGCGCGGCGTGCTGACCAAGTTGCGACAGTCCGCAGGGCAGGACATCGATGGCGGGTGCGGGCAGTTGCGGGCGAGGGTGGTGGGTTATGCGAGCCGCTTAAGCGACGTTTCCGGTCGGAGTTGATTGCCGATTATGGTTGCGGGCCCGGCAAAGATTTGGAAGTGTGATCGTTGCCCGAACGGTCGCTACGTGCCAGAAGCGGACGGCCACGAACGTCCGCAATGGTGATGGTCGACGTTCGACATGAGAGATAGCCAGCCGGCGAACGTGATTGCACGTCCTGTCAATGGGCGCGCCGCCCGTAGCGACCATCCTCACTCCCCCGCGCGCATTCCGGACATAAGAACGCGACGCTTACCGTCGGAAATTTGTCCTTCACTCAGTCGCTGCAGCATTCAAACTGCCTCGCATCGAGTGGCGACACGCTCAGGGCTGATCGCAAAAAGACGATCGGCCTGGGCGCTGTCTCGCAACGACCATCAAACGGTATGAGTGCGGAGGCGCGATGAGACTTTCAGGCAAAACGGCCCTGATCACGGGCGGAACTAGCGGTATCGGCCTTGCGACCGCGAAATTGTTCGTGAAGGAAGGCGCAAAAGTCGCCGTCACCGGCCGCGATGAATCCAAGTTCGATGAAGTGAAGAAGGCTCTTGGGAAAGACGCTTTGATCATCACAGCCGAGGTCCGCTCCGCTTCTGACATGAAGGAAATGAGTCGGCAACTGAAGGAGCGGTTTGGCGGACTCGACATCTATTTCGGTAACGCAGGGCGCGCGTTGGATTCGCCGCTCGAGACCACCGACGAAGCGCTGTACGACGAGCTCATGGACACCAATGTGAAGGGGTTGTTCTTTTCTATGCAGGCGATCGCACCCCTGCTGCGCGAAGGCGGATCCGTGATCCTCAACACCAGCTTCTCCAACCAGGTCGGCAGGGTCGGGCTTTCACTCACGGCAGCGTCTAAGGCGGCGGTGCGCTCGCTCGCGAGGACTTGGTCGCAGGAGCTGTTGCCACGCAAGGTGCGCGTCAACGCCGTATCGCCTGGCTTTATCAAGACGCCCATCATGGCCCGCATGGGGATGAGTCCCGAGGAAGTCAAGGCGCGTCAGGCAGGAGCTGCAATGCTGGTGCCCGTCGGCCGCATGGGTGAGCCGGAGGAAATCGCCGCAGCCACGTTGTTCCTCGCCAGCGACGAGTCGAAGTACGTCGTAGGCGCTGAACTGGTGGTCGACGGCGGCATTTCGCAACTTTGACCCATCACATCCCGCGTCCGGCACATGCCTCAATCGAGATCCCAGATGACCAACACCATCGAAGCCGTTCCCGGCATGGGTAATCATCGGCATCCACGCACCTGCGCTCCCCAACCTGAAAGTCGAGGTCTGTAGCGTCGCGGCGCTGAATCAGCGAGCTTCCCGCAGCTCCGATACAGCCCGCTTACTTAAGCGCACAGCATCCTCCGCGCGGATAGCGCCCGGATCGTCAGTCGCACCGCCAGGTGCGTCCTTGCGAATCACGCGCGGTGTCCGGCCCAGGACACGCCGGAACGCCTGTCGCATGCGGTCCGGGTCGGCAAAGCCAACCGAGCGCGCAATAGCATCGAGCGGTTCACGACCTTCCTCGACGCGCGGCTTCGCCGCCTCCACGCGCAGCCGTTCGACCAGCTTCGCTGGCGTGGTGCCCGTAGCTTTGAAAAACGCGCGGCCGAACTGCCGGATGCTGAGATTGGCGACGTCTGCCAGGCGCTCCAGCGGAAGCGAGGTCGCCAGATGTTCTCGCATGAACGTCATCACACGTTGCATACGGTCCGAATCCGGTTCAAGTCGCAGCAGCGAGGAAAACTGCATCTGGCCTCCAGCGCGACGCTGGTAGACGACCAGCTGACGGGCCACGGTGCGTGCGGCGGCTTTCCCGAGGTCATCTTCTATCAGGCTCAGCGCCAGATCGATTCCCGCGGTGATGCCGGCTGAGGTCCAGATGCGGTCGTCGCGCGTGAAGATGCGATCGCCGTCGACCTGGACGTTCGGATACCGGCGCTGCAACTCTGGGGCGTACATCCAGTGCGTCGTCGCACGCCGGCCGTCGAGTAACCCTGCCTGCGCGAGGATGAATGCGCCAACACAAACGCTTGCCACGCGGCGGACGCCATGACAATGCGCGGCGCGCACGAATTCGATGTCCTCCACGCGGAATGGCTCTTCAGCCGTGCGCTCGCCGCCGATGATGAACAAGGTGTCGAGACTTTCGAACTCGGCAGGCTCGGTGCCCACGCTGACCCCTTCCGAACTTCGAACCTGCCCTCCGGCGGTCGAGAACACCCGGATCCGGTAGCAGTCGGCCGTCAACCAATTAGCGAGGTGAAACGGCTCGAGCGCGCCGCTGAGATCTAGCAGCGTGAACTTTGGCGTGACGAAGAAACCGACGGTCAGGGGAGTGCGATGCGCCATGGCGGGGCCTTGGAAGCGTGTTCCACCCAGCCTAACCAAAGCGAATCTGGCCGTGTCGAAAGTGGCCAGAATCGACGGAACTTCGTCCATCGGTGCATCCTGCAGATGGCCAAACTGCAGTCTCCATCGAGGAGAACACCATGAAGATTGCGTGCTTCCTGTACCACAAGTTCACTTCCGCCGACCTGATCAACCCGATCACGATCTGGCAGTTCGTTCCGGGCGTGCAGTTCGAGTTCATCGCCGCGAAGAAAGGGCCAGTCGAGACCGACACCGGGCTGGTGTACCTCGCATCGCACTCGTACGAGGATGCCTCGCCGAATCCGGACGTGGTGTTCGTCCCTGGCGGCGCCAAGCCGACATTCGACGCGCTGTCTGATCAAGGGCTACTGGATGCGATCGCGCGTCTGGGTGCAAACGCGCAGTGGGTGACGAGTGTCTGCACCGGCTCGCTCGTGCTCGGTGCCGCCGGTCTTCTCCAAGGCTATCGCTCGGCTTGCCACTGGTATCCGCGCCAGATGCTGAAGAAGTTTGGCGCGATTCCTTCGGACGATCGCGTGGTGTTCGACCGCAACCGGGCCTCCGGCGGCGGCGTGACGGCGGGAATGGACTTCGCACTTGCCATGGTCGGCAAATGGGGCGGCGACGCGGCCGGCAAACTGGTCGAGCTGATGGTCGAATACGCACCGGAACCGCCCTACAAGACGGGACGCCCTGAACTCGCCGACGCGGAGACGCTGGCTATGGCCAACCAGTTCATGGCGGCTGAATTCGCTGCGTCGGCGGTTGAACAGGCGGCGGAGCGTTTGAAGACGTCGCCGCGGGGTAAGGCGCCCGTCCCGGCCTGATCCCAGCGGAGGCCGATAACGAGAGGCCCTTCAGTTCGAACCACGGCGAGCCGGCTGACTGGCTCGCCGTGTGCGCAACTCGGTCAGAGCGTATCCCGATCCGCCTTAATCACCGCGAACGAAGCGAGCCGACGTCTGCTTTCAGGCGATGCTGGCGTGACATGTCACCGGCAACTCTGGGCTGGAAGAAGCCTGTTGCTCGGTCGTGGTGCATTCACGCGCGCGGCAAAACCCCCCGCCGCTGAGAATCCGCAATCCAGTAGACGAACGTCTCCTCGGTATCGCAGACCTCGGCAAAGCCCGCCCGACGCAGCTTGATCGCGCTGACGAACGCCGGCGGGGGCGGGGTGGTGGCGCCGTAGGCGAAGCAGAAGTCGGCGTAGTGGTGGGATTCGCCGAGCAGGGCCGGGAGCGGCACCGGGCGCAGGCGGTGCTGGCTGACGATGCGGTCCCAGACGTGGGCGTGGGCCGGCAGGAATTCGGCCATCGAGACCGGTGCGTCCGGCCCGGGTTCGACGCCAAGCGCGGCGCTGATCGCCGGCCACAGGTTGCGCCATTCGAAGACGTCGCCATTGGTGACGTTGTAGTGCTGGCCTCGGGCGGTGTCGGTCGTCGAGGCCCAGACGAAGACATTCGCCAGCAGGCGGGCGTCCACCGCTTCCCAGACGTAGCTGATGCCGCCGGGGAAGCCGAACGGGCGGCCGGTGGCCTTGCAGATCGCGGCGTAGGCTCCGAGCACCGGAATCAGGTTCATCGCCACGCCGTGCGCGCGGCCGAGGATCAGCTGCGGGCGCAGGATGGTCCAGCCGAAGCCGTGTCGATCAGCGGCCGCGCGCAGCCAGTCTTCCTGTAGCCAGTAGAAGTTCGCGTGGCCGTCGCGCGGGGCGCGCTCGCGGGCCGGGATCGGCATCGGGTGCAGGTGGATGCCGTAGGCCTTCGTGCCCTGCAGCAGGCTGACATGCGCGATGCGGTTCGCCGGGTTCGCCAGCAGCGGCGTCAGGCAGTGGTCGAGCATCGCGAGGTTGGTTTGCATCTGCTCGGCATCCTGCCAGCCGGCGATCAGGCCGGGCTGTTCGAACAGCGCGGCGTAGACGACGTGGGTGACGCGGTGCACGGCGGCCAGCGCGGCGCGCGCTGCGGCGGCATCCCGCAGGTCGCAGGCCAGATGCTGGAACGGCCGCGCCGAATCGACTTCCGGCGCGCGCCGCGACAGCGCCACCACGTCCCAGCCGGCATCGAGATAGGCGTCCACCGCGCTGGCACCGACGACGCCACTGGCACCGGCAATCAGGACCTTGTTCGCCATCGTCCTGCTCCTCGGCTGTTGGGAACGGCTGGCTGCGTCAGCCGCGCAGTTCGCGGCGCAGGATCTTGCCGGTCACCGTCTTCGGCAATTCCGGGATGAACTCGACGACGCGCGGCACCTTGTAGGCGGCCATGCGTTCACGGCAGTGGGCGATGATCTCGGCACGGGTGGCTTGCGCGCCGGCTTTCAGGCTCAGCACGGCTTTCACCGTTTCGCTGCGATAGGCATCCGGCATGCCGACCACGGCGGCTTCGCGCACGGCCGGGTGGCTGTACAGCACGTCTTCCACTTCGCGCGGCCAGACCTTGTAGCCGGCGGCGTTGATCATGTCCTTCTTGCGATCGACGAGGTACAGCCAGCCCAGGGCGTCCATCACGCCGATGTCGCCGGTATGCAGCCAGCCGTCGCGGATCGCGTCACGCGTGGCGTCCGGCTTGTTCCAGTAGCCGGGCACCACCTGCGGGCCGCGAATGACGATCTCGCCGGCCTCCCCAGCCGGCAGCGGCGCGCCGGTTTCGGCATCGACGATGCGGATGTCGGTGCCGTAGGTCGGCACGCCGATGCTCAGCGCGCCGAAAGCCGGATCGACCGGCGCCCGCTTGTCGACCGGGCAGACAGTGGCCGGCGAGGTCGATTCGGTCATCCCGTAGGCATTGCGGATGTAATGGCCGAACCTCGCTTCGAACTGCTCGACCACGGCCGGCGCAATCGGCGCGCCGCCGGAGTACACGGCGCGCAGGCTGGCCAGGCTGTCGGGGCGCGCGTCCGGATGGTTCATCAGCGCCAGCAGCGCGGTGATCGCGCCGATCGTGAAGGCCGGCTGCCGCTCGCGCAGCGCGTCCAGCATCACGCCCGGCTCGAAGCGGTAGCTCAGCGTCAGCGGCCCGGCGATCAGCAGGCTCAGCGCGATGTGGCCGATCAGCCCGGTGATGTGGAACAGCGGGGCGATGCCGAGGATGCCGTCGCCGTCGTGCAGGCCGATCCAGTCGCGGTAGACCTGCGCGGTGAAGGCGACGTTGCCGTGCGTGTTCATCGCACCCTTCGGCAGGCCGGTGGTGCCGGAGGTGTAGACCAGCAGCGCGGTGTCGCCTGCGTCGAGCGCCACCGGTGGCGGGCGCTGGCCGCGATGCGCGGCCACCAGCGCGACGAAATCCGGCACGCCGTGGGCGCGGTGGCGTTCGATGCCGGCCAGCAGGCGCGGGTCATCGCGCGTCTGGTAGTCCCGCTCGGAGGTGGTGATGACGGTTACCACCGGGTGGCTTTCGAGCACCCGCGCCAGCGTGTCGCGATAGGCGGTCTCGTGGGCGATCACCGCTGCCGGCGCGCAGTCGCCGAACAGCAGCGCCAGTTCGCGTTCGCGGTTCATCGGGTTGATCGACACGGCGATGGCACCGAGCTTCCAGACCGCGATCAGCGCGATCACGAACGGCGGGATGTTCTGCAGCACCAGCGCGATGCGGTCGCCACGGCCCACCCCTTGCGCCAGCAGCGCGCAGGCCAGCGCGTCGCTCTGGGCGTCGACCTCGGCGAACGACAGCGTGCTGTCGAAGTAGTGGATCGCCGGCGCGTCGGCTGCGCGGGCCACGGCGGCGCGGAACATCGACAGCCCGTCGCGATGCTCGGTGGCCGGTGCGGTCGGCCGGCCCGGCGTGTACCGGGCCAACCACAGCCGCGCGAGCGCGGCAGACGGCGATTCGGTGCCCATGGACGAAACCTCGGGTCAGGCGAGCCGGAAGCGTAGCGAGCGAGCAGCCGGGTCGATACCGCGTGCGAGCCCGGTGGCGGGCGCGCGGCGTCGCCCGTTCGCGCCCGTTCAATGCGTGTCAGCCGCAGGCTGTGCGGGTCGGCGATGATGGCGGCCTGCCACGCCGCCATCTGTTGCCCGAGCGCCTGCCGCCATGCCCGCCGATCCACGCATCTACTTTGCTGCCGAACGCACCTTGCTGGCCTGGGTGCGCACCGGCATCGCGGTGGTTGGGCTGGGTTTTCTGGTCGCCCGCTTCGGGCTGTTCCTGCGGGTGTTCGCGGCCGAACGCGGCACGCCGGCAAGCGCGGTTCTGCAGGCCGAAACCCAGGTGTCGGCGCTGCTCGGCATCGGCTTCGTGCTGGTCGGCGCGCTGTCGATCGCGGTGGCGGCGGTGCAGCATCGCCGCCACCTGGCGAGCCTGCCGGCCGAGGACCGGCCGGGCGGCTATTCGCTGTCGGCCGCGCTCTGGATGGCCGGCGGGGTGGCAGCCGCCAGCGGGCTGCTGGCGGTGCATCTGGCGGTCACGCTGGCAGCGGCCGGATAACGTCCGGCCGGCTGCGGCAAGCAGGGCGGGATCAGATCGCGGCCAGCAGGGCGTTGAAGGTGGCGCTCGGGCGCATCACCGAGGCCAGCTTGGCGAGATCCGGCTGGTAGTAGCCGCCGATGTCGACCGGCTTGCCCTGCACGGCGGCCAGCTCGGCGACGATCGTCTTCTCGTTGTCGGCCAGCTTCTGGGCCAGCGGTGCGAACTTCGCGGCCAGTTCGGCATCGTCGGTCTGCTGGCTCAGCGCCTGCGCCCAGTACAGCGACAGGTAGAACTGGCTGCCGCGGTTGTCCAGCTCGCCGGTCTTCGGGCTCGGCGACTTGCGGTTGTCGAGCAGCTTGCCGGTGGCGGTGTCCAGCGTCTTGGCCAGCAGCTTGGCG
>CAYPJK010000032.1:0-13346 GCA_964411025.1 uncultured Nevskia sp. | reverse complement strand
CCGGCCGACCCTGTTGCAGTTCCACGGCGAGGAGCCGGCAGCGTTCTGCCGGCGCTTCGGCCATCCGTACCTGAAAGCGATCGCGATGCAGCGGCAGACACGCTCGCTGGCCGAGATTGCCGCCGACTATCCCGATGCCGCCGCGCTGCTGCTTGACGGCCATGCGCCGGGCGGTCTGGGCGGGCAGGGCGTGGCGTTCGACTGGGCGCGGGCGACCGAAGCGGTACGGTTGCCGGTGATGCTGGCGGGCGGCATCCGGCCCGACAACGTCGCTGCCGCGATCACCGCCGCCCGGCCTTATGCGGTCGACGTTTCCAGCGGCATCGAGCAGGCACCGGGACAGAAGGATTCAGGCAAAATGCGAGACTTCGCGCGGGAGGTTCGCCGCGCAGATCAGCTGTCCTGAAATCGTTCACGCCCTTCGATGATCTACGAGAACCTGCCCGACGCCCGCGGCCACTTCGGCCCCTACGGCGGTCGCTTCGTCGCCGAAACGCTGATGGAGCCGCTGCGCGAGCTCGAAGCCGCCTACCAGCAGCTTAAGAACGATCCGGCGTTCCGCGCCGAAATGGATCGCGATCTGGCGCTGTATGTCGGCCGGCCGAGCCCGCTGTACCCGGCCGAACGGCTGACCCGGAAGTGGGGCGGCGCGCAGATCTTCCTGAAACGCGAGGATTTGAACCATACCGGCGCACACAAGATCAACAACACGGTTGGTCAGGCACTGCTGGCCAAGCACCTGGGCAAGACCCGGATCATTGCCGAGACCGGCGCCGGCCAGCATGGTGTGGCGTCGGCGACGATCGCCGCCCGGCTTGGCTTGAAGTGCGTGGTCTACATGGGCGACGACGATGTCGAGCGGCAGAGCCCGAACGTCTATCGCATGAAGCTGCTCGGTGCCGAAGTGGTGCCGGTGACCAGCGGCACCCGCACGCTGAAGGACGCCCTCAACGAGGCGCTGCGTGACTGGGTCACCAATGTCGATGACACCTTCTACGTGATTGGCACCGTCGCCGGTCCGCATCCGTACCCGATGCTGGTGCGCGACTTCAACGCCGTGGTCGGCCGCGAGCTGATCGGCCAGTCGCAGGACATGCTCGGCCGGCTGCCTGACGCGCTGGTCGCCTGTGTTGGCGGCGGCAGCAATGCCATCGGCATGTTCTATCCGTTCATTCCGTTCGATGGCACGGCGATGTACGGCGTCGAAGCCGGTGGCGATGGCGTCGAGACCGGCCGCCACGCCGCGCCGCTGTCGGCCGGCAAGCCGGGCGTGCTGCACGGCAACCGCACCTACGTGATGGCGGACGACAACGGCCAGATCATCGGCACCCACTCGATTTCCGCCGGTCTCGACTATCCCGGCGTCGGCCCGGAGCACGCGTGGCTGAAGGACATCGGCCGCGTCAACTACGTGTCGGTCACCGATACCGAAGCGCTTGATGCCTTCCACGAGTGCACCCGCACCGAGGGCATCATCCCGGCCCTTGAGCCTTCGCACGCGCTGGCCTATGCGAAGAAGCTGGCGCCGACGATGGCGCGCGACCAGATCATCGTCGTCAACCTGTCCGGCCGCGGCGACAAGGACATTTTCACGATCGCCAAGCGTGAAGGCATCAGTCTGCTGTGAACCTTTTGTCCGGGCGAACGGGCATCCGTGTCCGGACCGCTACAGAAAGCACGAATCCATGAGCCGCATCGAAAGCACGCTGGCCGCACTGAAGGTCGAAGGCCGCACGGCGCTGATCCCGTATATCACCGCCGGTGACCCGCACCCGAGCCATACCGTCGGCCTGATGCATGCGCTGGTCGACGGCGGCGCCGACATCATCGAGCTTGGCGTGCCGTTCTCGGATCCGATGGCCGATGGCCCGACGATCCAGCTGGCCTGCGAGCGGGCGCTGCTGCACGACACCTCGCTGTGGAACTGCTGCGCGATGGTCGCCGAGTTCCGCAAGCGCGACAGCCGGACACCGGTGGTGCTGATGGGCTACCTGAACCCGATCGAGACCCGTGGCCTCGACGCCTTCTGCACGCTGGCCAAGGCTTCCGGCGTCGACGGCGTGCTGATTGTCGATCTGGCGGTCGAGGAAGCGCCGGACTTCGCACCGGCCGTGCGTGCGCATGGTCTCGACCTGATCTTCCTGCTGGCGCCGACTTCGTCCGACGCCCGCATCGACGCGATCGTCCGGCAGGCCAGCGGCTATCTTTACTACGTGTCGTTGAAGGGCGTCACCGGCGCGGCGCTGCTGGATGTTGCCAGCGTCGAGGCCAAGCTCGGCCAGATCCGGCGCCACTCGAGCCTGCCGATCGCGGTCGGCTTCGGCATTCGCGATGCCGCATCGGCCGCGCTGGTCGGGACGGTGGCCGATGGCGTGGTGGTCGGCAGCGCGCTGGTGTCGCAGATCGAGAAGCACCAGGCCACGCCGGCGGTGCTGCCCGGCCTGCTGAAGGCGCAGTTGGCCGAGATGCGCGCCGCCCTCGATGCGCCGGCCGCCGCCACCCACGTGGCCTGAACGTTGCGTTTATCTTCGCTGGACCCCCGCCCCCATACGGAAGACTGCAGATGAGCTGGCTCGAAAAAATCTCCGGATCGAAGCTGCTGACCGGCGGCGTGCGCAAGAAGAGCGTGCCGGAAGGCCTGTGGATGAAGTGCGATTCCTGCCAGTCGGTGCTGTATCGCGCCGAGCTGGAACGTACGCTCGAGGTCTGCCCGAAGTGTGGCGCCCATCGGCCGATCGCCGCGCGGGCGCGCATCAATCACCTGCTGGATGCCGAGCCGCGGGTGGAGATCGGCGCCAAGGTGCGCGCGACCGATCCGCTCAAGTTCAAGGATTCGCGCAAGTACACCGAGCGCCTTGCCGAAGCGCGCGAGGACACCGACGAGGAAGATGCGCTGGTGGTTGTCCGCGGCCAGCTGATCGGCCTGCCGGTGGTGGTCTGCGTGTTCGAGTTCGGCTTCATGGGCGGCTCGATGGGCTCGGTGGTCGGCGAGAAATTCGTTCGCGGCGTCAACGAGGCGCTTGCGCACGGCTGCCCGGTGATCTGCTTCGCGGCCTCCGGTGGCGCCCGCATGCAGGAGTCGCTGTTCTCGCTGATGCAGATGGCCAAGACCAGCGCCGCCCTCGCCAAGCTGGCCGAGCGTGGCCTGCCGTTCATCTCGGTCCTGACCCACCCGACGATGGGCGGCGTATCGGCCTCTCTGGCGATGCTGGGCGACATTCACATCGCCGAGCCGAAGGCGCTCATCGGTTTTGCCGGTCCGCGCGTGATCGAGCAGACCGTGCGTCAGAAGCTGCCGGAAGGCTTCCAGCGCGCCGAATTCCTGCTGGAGAAGGGCGCGATCGACATGATTGTCGACCGTCGCGAACTGCGCGAAAAGCTGCACCGCCTGCTGGCGATCCTGACCCACTTCACGCCGGGCGTGCCTGCCGCTGCCCACTGACGCAGCGGTGTCCGCCGTGCGCCGGTCGCTGTCCGACTGGCTGGAATGGCAGGAGCGGCTGAATCCGCGCGCGATCGAACTGGGGCTCGATCGTTCGCGTACCGTGGCCGACCGTCTCGGCTTGCTGCCGCCGCCGTGCGTGACCGCCACCATCGGCGGCACCAACGGCAAGGGGTCGTCGGCGACGCTCGCGGCCGGTATCTGGCAGGCGGCCGGCTACAAGGTCGGCCGCTACTTGTCACCGCATCTGCTGCGCTACAACGAGCGGATCGCCATCGATGGTGTCGACGCCAGCGACGAGGCGATCTGCGCAGCTTTCGTTGCAATCGACGCCGCCCGCGGCGATCTGCCGCTGACCTACTTCGAGTTCGGCACGCTGGCCGCGCTGTGGCTGTTCCGCGAGGCGCGGGTCGACGTGCAGGTGCTGGAGGTGGGTCTCGGCGGCCGGCTCGATGCGGTCAACATCGTTGATGCCGACGCGGCGCTGGTGACCAACGTCGGCCTTGATCACACCGACTGGCTGGGGCCCGACCGCGAGGCGATCGGCGGCGAAAAGGCCGGCATCTTTCGGCCGGGCCGTCCGGCGATCTGTGCCGAGATCTCCCCACCGGCAAGCCTGCGGCAGCAGGCCACGCGCATCGCCGCCCGCTGGCAGCAGGCAGGCGCGGACTTCGTCGCCGGTCGCGACGGCGATCGCTGGCACTGGCGCACCGCGGATATCCAACACGCCGCACTGCCGCTGCCAGCCTTGCCGGGCGCGATGCAGATCGACAATGCCGCCGGCGTGCTGGCGCTGGTCACATCGCTTGCGGATCGCCTGCCGGTCGGCCGTGCGGCGATCGAAGCCGGACTGCGCGGCCTGTCCTTGCCGGGGCGTTACCAAAGGGTGGCCGGCCTGATCGTCGATGTCGCGCACAACCTCGAATCGGCCAACGTGCTGGTCGAGCAGCTGCGCGCCGATGACAACGGCGGGGACGTGATCACCCGGGTAGTGCTCGGGATGTTGTCGGACAAGCCGGTGGCGGCGGTCTGTGCGAGGCTTGCCGAGGTGGCGTCGCGGTTCTACTGCGCTGGCCTGCCGCCACCGCGCGGCCTGGCGGCTGAACAGCTGGCGGAAATAGCGCGCGCCAGCGGTGTGCCGGCCAGCGCTCATGCCAACGTGGACCTGGCGCTGGCAGCAGCCCGCGCCGATGCGGGGGCGAAGGATCGGATTGTCGTCTGCGGCTCGTTCCTGACCGTGGCCGCGGCACTGGAGGAGGCGCGATGGGGGCGTTGATGAATGGGCTGCTGCGGCAGCGACTGGTTGGCTTGGCCGTGCTGCTGGCGGCTGCATTCCTGCTGTCGCTGCTGCTGCCGGGTGCGCCGCAGCCCGACGAAGCCGAGCCGACGACGACCGTCAGCATCACCGGCGAGGAACAGCTGACCGAGGCGGATGCGGTACCGCCTCCGGATGACCTGCTGCCGGAGCCGGTCGACGACTCGCTGCCGGCCGTCGAGCCCTCGGTGACGATCGCCGATGTGGAGGCTGCCACCGAAGCGCCGCCAGTGTCGTCGGCACCGGCTAATGAACCGACCGCACCGGTACCGGCCCATCCGGCCGAAACCCCGAAGGCAGCGCCGAAGATCGGTGTTCACCGCGCGCAGGATGTCGTGGAGCCGCGGCCATCGGCGAAGCCGAAACCGACCGAGATCGCGCCGCCTGCGCCAAAGCCCGTCGAGGCTGCGCCGAAGGCGAAGCTCGCCGAATCGGTACTGCCGCTACCGAAGGAGGCCACGCCGGCAGCCGGCTGGTACGTTCAGATCGGCAGCTTCTCCGATGCCGGCAGCGCCGAAACCATCGTCACCTTGCTGAAGAAGCTCGACGTCAAGGCGACGATCACCCGCATCAACGGCGCCAAGGGCAAGCCGCTGAACCGGGTCCGCGCCGGCCCGTACGGCAGCGAAGCGGCGGCCAAGGCCGCGCACGACAAGATCGCGCGCAACGGCTATCCACAGGCGCGAATCGTCCAGGAATCGGGGCGCTAACGTCGCGGTTCCGCCGCCGGCGGCGAGCCTGCACTAGAATGCGCACGCGGCAACGCGGAGAGATGGCAGAGTGGTCTATTGCGGCGGTCTTGAAAACCGCTGACCTTCACCGGTCCGGGGGTTCGAATCCCTCTCTCTCCGCCATTTTTCAAAAGACCGACACGATGTCGGTCTTTTGAAAAATCACCGGAGACCCGAGAGAGGGATTCGAAGCCGCGGCAGCGGCCGGGCCCGCAGGGACGAATCCCGGTCCGACGCAAAGACCGACTCAATCGATATCGAAAGGCGCTAGTCGTCCGGCAATCCAAAGGCGATGACCGCGCCGCCTTGCCTGAAGCCCCAGATCTGGCTGCCGCCCGCTGCCACGGCAACGTATTGCTTGTCGTCGATTTCGTAGCTGATCGGCGGCGCGTTGACGCCTGCACCGCAGTTGAAGCTCCAGGCCCGCGCACCCGTCGCCGAATTGAAGGCGGCGAACTCGCCGCTTCCCTCGCCGGTGAAGACCAGATCGCCAGCAGTTGCCAGAACGCCTCCGATCATCGGCTGGTCCATCTTGGCTTGCCAAGCGATGCGACCCTTGTTCTTGAGGTCGATGGCGGTCAGCGTTCCCCAGTTCGGCTCGTTTGACGGCTCGATGATGACGTACGGAACTGCGGGCTTGTTGTCCTGCGCCGGCAACTCGGCGGTGCGGTAGATCATGGGGACATGCGAGCCGGCCACGTAGACGACGCTGCGCTTTGCATCGAAGGACGCCGGCGACCAGTTGGAACCACCCGCCGGACCGGGCGTGATGCGAATGCCCTGCTGCGTCGGGCGCTTGAACAGGTTGGCTTGTGGCACGAAGGGTTCGGATTTGAAGAGCAGCGCGCCCGTCCGCCGGTCGTGCACGTAGTACCAGCCAAGCTTGCTCGCCTGGCCTACAGCAGGGGTCTTCTTGCCGTCGACATCGATCTCGAACAGGGTCGGGGGGCTCGCCACATCGTAGCCCCACATGTCGTGCGGAACCTGCTGGAAGTGCCAGACGAGTTTGCCGGTTGCCGCCTCCAGCGCGATGAGCGACATGGTGTAAAGGTTGTCGCCGGGCCGCGTCCAATCGGCAGCCTGCGGCGAGGGGTTGCCCACCCCGAAGTAGAGCGTGCCTGTGGCCGGATCAACCGACGGGGTATGCCAGATCGAGCCGCCGCCGTATTGCCAGGCATCCGGATAATTCGCGAGATTGGCTTTCTCGGCGGCGATGTCGCGCTCGAGCGGTTCGCCGTCCGGCGTATGACTTCTGAACGGCCCCTCCCAGCCCTTCTGCGTCGTCTCGAACTTCCAGACTTCCTTGCCGGTCTCGGCATCGTAGGCTGCAAGGAATCCGGGTCGGCCGTAGCGGCCTGAAACGCCCACAACAGCACCGAGGGGAGCGCCCGGCCGGGGGCTGTCGAGGTGCAACCCGTAACCGACGCCCGTGATGCCAACGAACACCTTTCCGTCGTAGACGAGGGGGGCGATGACGGCGCCGGCTCCCGTGGAGCCCGTTACATTTCGGGCATGCAGCGGGTCATCAGCTGCCATGACCTGTTTGTCTTCGGTGCCGTCCATGCGCTTCTCGGCAAGCGCGATGTCCCAGACGGGCTTTCCCGTTTTACCGTCGAGCGCGACAAGGCGCGCATCAACAGTCGCGACATAGACTTTTCCATACCCGAGCGCAGCCCCGCGATTGGCCGGTCCGCAGCAGATCTTGTCCGAAGTGCGCTTGTGCTCGTACCGCCAAATTTGCCTGCCTGTCTTGGCATCCAGTGCGACGACATGCGAGAACGGCGCAGTGATGTACATGACGCCATCGGCGACCAACGGTGACGTGGAGAAAGTGGCGGCTGCTCCGGTCTGATAGATCCATTTGGGCACCAGTCGTTTCACGGTCTTGGTGTTGATCTGATCGAGCGGTGAGAAGCGTTGCTGGCTGTAGTCCCGCCCGTAGCTCAACCACTCGGCCCGGTTCGAAGCCGCCGCTTGCAGGCGCTGGTCATTGACCCCAGCGGAGCGCGCCACATGGATGTGTGACGCCAGCACCAGGAACGCTGCCAAGGTCCGGCGCCAGTTCAGTCGCGCATCGACGGCCATTCAAGATCCCCTCGTTATTCGAATCGTGTGTCCACCCTTGTTGGGGCGCTTCGAACGGCGCACCCCAGCGGACTTTATGCCGCGATTATCTTCCCACATGGCGGCTTGTATCGACGCATGAGCGGCCCCGGTGTCGGAAGACACAATGTCGGGGTGGTTTATCGATACGGGGCTCGACGATGCCGGCGTGATCCTCGCCATCGGGTCCTTCAGTCTCGCCAGGGCGATACGCTGCCGAACGCCAGTCCCTTCGATGCAGCAGGGGACCGCCACGGGCACCCGTCCGTCGTCGGCCTCCATCACCAGCGTTGGGGCGAAGCCTGAAAGTTCGCCAGCGCATTCCGTAAACTGACGCACTTTTCACGAGGCCGTTGCATGAACGATCTTCCCACGCCGTCGTCGCCGCGCCGCAAAGGCCCCACGAAGGGCATTTACCTGCTGCCGAACCTGTTCACCACCGGCACGCTTTTCGGGGCGTTCTACGCAATCGTGGCCTCGATGAATGGCAACTTCGACGAGGCGGCGATCGGCATCCTGTTCGCAATGATTGCCGATGCGCTCGACGGCCGGATCGCACGGATGACCAATACCTCGACCGATTTCGGCAAGGAGTACGACTCGCTGTGCGACATGGCGGCGTTCGGCATTGCCTCGTCGATCGTCGTCTACGCCTATTCGCTTCGCTTCCTGGCCGACGACCCGTTGCTGGGCGGGAAGGAGGGCGGGGTGCTGGCGATGACGTATGCGACCTGCGCCGCGCTGCGTCTGGCCCGTTTCAACGTGCTGGCAGCGATCAAGGGCAGCAGCAAGGATTTCTTCGGCCTGCCGAGTCCGGCGGCGGCGGCGCTGGTGGTGTTCTTCGTCTGGACCTGTTTCAAGTACGAACTCAGCGGGCTCGATGTGCTGATCCCGGCCAGCATCATCACGCTTGGGGCGGCGCTATTGATGGTGTCGTCGATCCGCTACAACAGCTTCAAGAAGCTCGATCTGTCCGGCCGCATGCGCTTCCTGCCGTTCGTGGCGGTGATCGGCCTGCTGGCGCTGGTGTCGATCAACCCGCCGCTGATCCTGTTCCTCGGCTTCTTTGCCTATGCGATGTCCGGCCCGGTGGCGACCGTGGCCCGCCGTCTGCGCGGCAAGCCGACGCCACCCTGAACGAGCGACTGCCATGCTGCCGCGCCTGAAGATCGATTACGTTTCCGACCTGGCTTGCCCCTGGTGCGCCATCGGCCTCGCCGGGCTCGTCGACGCCGCCAGCCGGCTGCAGGGAGTCCTGGAGGTTGAACTGCACTTCCAGCCGTTCGAGCTGAACCGCAACATGCCGCCGGAAGGCGTCAGCATGGGCGAGCACCTGGTGACGATCACCGGTGCATCTGCAGCCCAGATCGAGGATGAACGGCGCAACCTCACGGCGATCGCCGCAGAAGCCGGCCTGGCCTTCAAGCTTGATCGCGAGACCCGCATCTGGAACAGCTTCGATAGTCACAGGATGGTCTACTGGGCCGAGCAGGCCGGCGATCCGCTGCTACTTAAGATGGCGCTGTTCAAGGCCAATTTCTGCGAGGGGCGACAGATTTCCAATCACGAGGTACTGGCCGATATCGCCGCCGAATGCGGGCTGGATCGCGCTCGGGCGAAGGAAATCCTGTCGAGCGAGACTCATCTCGACGAAGTCGACGAGCGGATGAAACTGTGGATGAGCCGCGGCATTCGTGGCGTGCCGGCCATCATTTTCAACGAGCGTCACATTGTCGAAGGCGGGCAGTCGGCGAGCACCTTCGTCAAGGTGCTGCGGCAGATCGCCGGACTCGACCCGGCGCCGATCTCCGCGCCGGCCTGAGCGAAGAACGGTCGCCGCCGGGACTTGCGCGGCCTGCGACTTCCTCTATCATCTGCGGCCATGCAAGCCCGCACCCGCTCCCTGAAGCTCGCCACGCCGACCTCGCTCGGCCGTGCGCTGCTGCTTGCCCTTCGACTGCTGCCGTAAGGCAGACCATCGAACCTGCCCGTCCGGGGGCCACAACCGGACCACTTCAATACCCCATTTCCAAAGCCTGACACTGGCGGTACCGGCTGGCATCATGCCGGCCTGCCGTCGGCGATCCGTATTCGCGAGAACTCCATGAAAGACCAGCTCATCATCTTCGACACCACCTTGCGCGACGGCGAACAATCGCCCGGCGCCGCCATGACCCTCGACGAGAAGGTGCGCATCGCGCTGGCGCTGCAGAAGCTGAAGGTCGACGTCATCGAAGCCGGCTTCGCGATCGCCAGCCCCGGCGACTTCGCCGCCGTGCAGGCCGTGGCCCGCGCAGTCAAGGAGTCGACGGTCTGCTCGCTGGCGCGCGCCAATGCCGCCGACATCACGCGCGCCGGCGAAGCCCTGGCGCCCGCGGCGCGCAAGCGTATCCACACCTTCATCGCCACCAGCGCCATCCACATGGAGAAGAAGCTCCGTCTGGCGCCGGACCAGGTGATCGAAAACGCCGTCGCGGCGGTCAAGCTCGCCCGCACGTTCACCGACGACGTCGAGTTCTCGGCCGAGGATGCCGGCCGTTCCGACATCGATTTCCTGTGCCGCATCTTCGACGCCGTGATCAAGGCCGGCGCAACGACGCTGAACGTGCCGGACACCGTCGGCTACAACATCCCGAGCCTCTGGGGCGAGCGCTTCAAGACCTTGATCGAGCGGGTGCCGAACGCCGACAAGGTGATCTGGTCGACGCATTGCCACAACGACCTCGGCATGGCCGTCGCGAACTCGCTGGCGGCGGTGATGAACGGCGCACGCCAGGTGGAATGCACGATCAACGGTCTTGGCGAGCGGGCCGGCAACGCGGCGGTCGAGGAGATTGTCATGGCGATCCGCACCCGTCACGACGTGTTCCCGGTGACCACCCGCGTCGATGCGACGCAGATCGTGCCGTGCTCGCGGCTGGTGTCGAACATCACCGGCTACCCGGTGCAGCCGAACAAGGCCATCGTCGGCGCCAATGCTTTCGCGCACGAGTCCGGTATCCACCAGGACGGCGTGCTCAAGCATCGCGAAACCTACGAGATCATGCGGGCGGAAGATGTGGGCTGGTCGTCGAACAAGCTGACGCTCGGCAAGCTTTCCGGCCGCAGCGCCTTCCGGGCACGGCTCGAGGAACTCGGCTATCAGTTCAAGTCTGATGGCGAACTTGCCCGCTTCAAGGATCTGGCCGACAAGAAGCAGGAAATCTTCGACGAGGATCTTCAGGCCCTGGTCACCCAGGCCGAGCAGGCGAGGGCCGAGGACCGCGTCAGCCTGCAGTGGCTCGAGGTGACCTCGAAGACCGGCACCCGGCCGCTGGCCAAGGTGGCGCTTGCCGTCGACGGCGAGATCCGTGAAGTCGAAGCACTCGGCGACGGGCCGGTCGATGCCGTGTTCGCGGCGATCGAGCAGCGCGTCGGCACCGGTGCCAAGTTGCTGCTGTACTCGGTGAACAACATCACCACCGGCACCGATGCGCAGGGCGAAGTCACCGTTCGCTTGACCAAAGAAGGCCGAGTGGTGAACGGCCTCGGCGCCGACACCGACATTGTCATCGCGTCGGCGAAGGCCTACGTCAATGCGGTGAACCGGCTTGAAGTGCCCGTCAGCCGTGCCCATCCGCAGCACGCTGACTACGTCGCGACGCCGTAAGGACAGCGCGGCAGGGGTAGCCCGGAAACAGAAAAGCCGGCGATGGCAGCAGCCATCGCCGGCTTTTCCATGTCCGGCGATCAGGCCGGCAAGGCGTCCGGGCTCAACGCGGCGCCATGCGGATGGCGCCGTCCAGCCGCACCGACTCGCCATTGAAGTAGCCGTTCGAGCACATCTCGACGACAAGGCTGGCGTACTCGGCCGGTGAGCCCAGACGCTTCGGGAACGGCACCGATGCCGCCAGCGCGTCCTGCACGTTTTGTGGCATCGAGGCCATCATCGGGGTCAGGAAGATGCCCGGCAGGAGGGGGTTGACGCGGACGCCTTCATTCATCAGGTCGCGCGCGATTGGCAGCGTCATGCCGAGCACGCCAGCCTTCGAGGCCGAATAGGCCGACTGGCCGATCTGGCCATCCTGCGCTGCAACCGAAGCGGTATTGATCACCACGCCGCGTTCGCCGTGTTCCAGCGGCGCGGCCGTGATCATGCCGGCGGCGCTCTTGGCGATGCAGCGGAAGGTCCCGATCAGGTTGATCTGGATGGTCTTTTCCCAGGTCGCGAGATCGAAGTGCTTGATCTCGCCCGTCTTCTTGTCGAAGCCAGCGGTCTTGGCGGCGGTGGCGATGCCGGCGCAGTTGACCAGGATGCGCTCCTGGCCGTGAGCAGCACGGGCCTTGGCGAAGCCGGCGTCGACCTCGGCATCGGACGTCACGTTCACCTTGCAGAACACGCCGCCCAGTTCGGCGGCCAGCGCTTCGCCGCGCGCTTCGTTCATGTCAAAGATGGCGACCTTGACGCCGAGGGAGGCGAGCTTGCGGGCTGTGGCTTCGCCGAGCCCGGAGGCGCCACCGGTCACGACGGCGGCGACGGATGCATCAAGAATCATGGGGAATCCTCATCATTGATTGGAAGTTGATTATAACTTTCGTACAAACCACGCTGTCCCGCCGGAAATTTGCAAAGAAGCTGTGCGCCAGATCGCAATGACAAGGGCTGCGTCAGATCCGGGTTTCGAGAATTGTCGGTATCAGCAGGCTGCCTGACCGGCTTCCGCCGCGACCG
The DNA here is from genome assembly GCA_964411025.1 of uncultured Nevskia sp. Lineage (GTDB taxonomy): Bacteria > Pseudomonadota > Gammaproteobacteria > Nevskiales > Nevskiaceae > Nevskia. The sequence goes on along the minus strand of CAYPJK010000032.1, from coordinate 1,044 downwards.
TTAATCGGCTGAAAGCGACCGTTCAGGTCAACTTCGTTGATCCAAGACTGCGGTTTCCCGGTCCTTGGTCGATAGCAGCACATCCCTGCAACTCGCCGGACTCGCCTCCGGATCACGAGGAGAACCTGCACCATGCTCAGACTAGACGACAGCATCTTCGAGTACGCCCTGTACGACGTGTTCAACGCCGTCGGTGCCCAGGCCGGCACCGCCGTCGATCTCCAGACGCTGCGCGAACAGTGGCGCAGCACGGGCCTGCGTCACACGGATTTGTACGTCGCGCTCGACCTGCTGACCACCGCCGAAAGTCTGGTGGCGGTCGGCCCCCAGGTCTGGGCACTGACGGCGGACGGGGCGAGCCGCGCGGCGGCGCTTGGCGCCGTCGCTGCGCCGACGATGGCCGACCAGGTGGCCCGCAGCGTGCTCAAGCTGATCCGCGAGCGGGTGCCGGCCGGCACCGCCGGTCCGCGTCATCCAGTGGGCCGTCGGGGTGTCACGACACGCGTCCGGGTACGCACGTCGACTCGGCTCGGCGGCGCCTGAATCGTTTGTGATCGGCGCACCCGGAGCCGGATGCGCACCGATAGCGCGCCGGAGTCGGTGCCGAAATGGCACCATATCGTGTGGAATTTTCCACGGATTTCCGATGCGGCAGTCCCGCAGGTGCAGAACATGAACGTCACCCGCTCGACCTTCAACGAGGTCATGGTCCCGAACTACCAGCCCGCCGACCTGATCCCGGTGCGTGGCGCCGGTTCGCGGTTCTGGGACCAGCAGGGCCGAGGGCAGCCGCGTGTGGGACCAGGACGGCCGTGACTACGTCGACTTCGCCGGCGGCATCGCCGTGACCCTGCTCGGGCACTGCCATCCGCGGCTGGTGTCGGCACTGACCGAGCAGGCCGGCAAGCTCTGGCATCTGTCCAACGTGATGACCAACGAGCCGGCGCTGCGGCTGGCGCAGAAGCTGGTCGACGCCACCTTTGCCGACCGCGTGTTCTTTTGCAATTCGGGTGCCGAGGCCAACGAGGCGGCGTTCAAGTTGGC
>CAYPJK010000031.1:0-13396 GCA_964411025.1 uncultured Nevskia sp. | reverse complement strand
CATCGGCCGGCACGCCTTCCTGGGGCGTGATGCGGAACATCGCGATGACATCGGTTTCCTTCGCCACGTAGTCGGGCTGCCAGTAGCCCATCTGCTTGTACTTCAGCACGCCAGCGGCATAGCGCTTCTTGCCATCGGTGATCGGCTTGTCGTCGCTGTGCAGGGCATCGTTGCTCATCGCGGAATCCTCTGGTGTTGGGCTGGCACGGATGAGCGACGGTAGTCCTCAGGTAAGTTAAGGTAAATTCACGATATCTGTATCGTTAAATAAGAATTCCTGATGCTCAATGTCAGTCTTCGCCAGCTGCGCACGTTCGCATCGGCCGCGCGGCACCGCAGCTTTGCGCGCGCGGCGGACGAGTTGCACCTGACGGCGCCAGCCGTCTCGATGCAGATCCGCGATCTGGAAACCGCCGTCGGCCTGCCGGTGTTCGAGCGCAACGGTCGCACCATGAGCCTGACCACCACGGGCGAATACCTGCTGGTCTACGCCCGGCGGGTGATCGCGACGATGAAGGAGGCCGAGGACACGCTGGCCCGGCTGCGCGGCCTGCAGGCCGGTCGCATCGCGGTCGGCATGGTCGGCACCGCGCAGTACTTCGTGCCGCGTCTGCTGGCCCGGTTCCGAGGGGACTATCCCGGCGTCGAGGTACGGCTCACGGTCGGCAACCGCGATCAGCTCGACCGCCAGCTGCAGGCGCGCGAGATCGACCTCGCGATCATGGGCCGGCCGCCGCGCGATTTCGGCGTGCGCGCCGAAGCCTTTGCCGCCAATCCGCTGGCCGTGATCGCGGCGGGCAACCATGCGCTGGCCGGCCTCCGCGACGTTGCCCCGGCGCTGCTCGACCGCGAGCCGTTCATCGTTCGCGAAAGCGGTTCGGGTACCCGCTCGGCGATGGAAGCCTGGTTTCGTGAAGCGCGCGTGGCGCCACCGCAGATCATGGAATTGAGCAGCAACGAAACGATCAAGCAGGCGGTGATGGCCGGGCTCGGCTTGACCTTGCTGTCGCTGCACACGGTGGCGCTGGAACGCGCGGTGGGCCGGCTGGCGGTCATCGATGTCGCTGGCCTGCCGCTGAAGCGTGCCTGGCATGTGGTCAGCATCGGCACGATGAGCCTGTCGCCGGCTGCCGAGGCGTTCCGCTACTTCGTGCTGGAACGTGGCGACCGCCTGCTCGACGACCTGTTCGGCACCACGCCGTAGGCACCGGCGCGCCGGTCGTGCGACGTCAGCGGAAGTCGGCGTCCTCCAGCTGGCGGTACAGGTACTGGACGTTCTGCGCATGCAGGCTCGGGTAGGCGCTCCAGTTCGCGAACGCCGGCAGCTGCACCGCCGCCACGGTTTCCAGCAGGCTGGCGCCGCGCTGGTACTCGGCGCGCACGGCGCGGTCGATCTCGCGCAGATAGCGCTGCATGTCGTCGATCTGCCGCCGATCGCCTACCGGCCCGAAACCGGGGACGATGCGCCGGATCGGCAGCGCGCGCAGGGCCTCCAGCGCGTCGAGCCATTGCGGGATGCGGGCATCGCGCAGGCTGGGAATGCGTTGCTGGCTGATCAGCCCGCCGGCGAACAGCGTGCCGCTGGCCGGGTCGAATATCGCCAGCGTGCCCGGCGTGGTTGCTAGGCCGGCGTCGATCAGCTGCACCGTGCGGCCGCCGAGGTCGATCGGCGCGGCTCCATCCAGCAACCGGTCCGGCGTCACCAGCGCGGTGCCCTTCATCAGGCCGCCGGGCAGCACTTCGCGCAGGTGGGTCAGGCAGTTCTCGCAGCGCTGGCGCATCAGCCGCGCCGCATCGCGATGCGCCAGGACCGCCACGCCGTGCTGCTGGAAGGCACCCGCGCCGAACAGGAATTCCTGCGCCGGCTGGCTCAGCAGCAGGCCGGCGAACGGCCGGTCGGTACGCGCTGTCCAGGCCTGGTACAGCCGCTCGCCGTGTGCGCGTGACACTCCGCTGTCGATCGCCAGCATCTGGCGGCTGCCGACGATCAGCCCGCTGTTGGCGATCTCGCCGCGGTTGTCGCGGCTGAGCTCGGTAGCGGCGCCGAGATCGGCATGCACGCCGTCGGCCAGCATGCGGATCTCGGCGCGCACCGACGGGCCGGCGAGCAGCATCGCCAGTGCCACCAGCAGCCTCACGGCAAGGCGCTGTGGGTCGCCCATCAGCCTCGCGCCTGTCCGGACCGCAGCAGCAGCCGCTCGCGCAGCAGGTGCGCGCTGGCCAGCACGGCGGCGGCCAGCGCATGACCGGCGACCACGTCGCTCAGGAAATGCACCTGCAGGATCACCCGGCTGGCGCCGATCAGCAGCACCAGCGCCACGGTCGCCACCAGCAGTGGCAGACGGGCGGGCGGTGCCAGCCTCGGCAGCAGCAGTAGCATCAGCAGCCCGTAGACCGCCAACGCACCGGACGCGTGGCCGCTCGGGAAGCTGTAGGCCGGTTCGACCACCAGCCCGTGGTCGTGCAACGGCCGGACCCGCTCGAAGCCGAGCTTCAACGCTCGGTTCAGCAGCCCGGTGCCGGCGGTCACCACCAGCCACAGGCCGAGATCCGACCACTGCCGCCGCAGCGCCAGCAGCAGCGCCACCGCGATGCCCACCCCCAGCAGGGTGCGGAAATTGCCGAGCTGGGTGATCGCGAACGCCGCACCGAGCAGACCGCCCGAGGCCTGGGCGTGCAGACCTTCGGCCAGCCGCTGGTCCCAATGGACGATCACCGGCGGCATCGTCGCCAGCACCGCGAACAGGACCGCTGCGCCGAGCGCGATGGCGAGCCGGCTGCGCGCCGTCAGCGGGCCGCGTTGCCAGAGCCGCACCGTCAGCCAGCCGGCGAACCCCAGCACCGCGGCCAGCAGCGGCAGCACGGCGGCAGGTTGCAGGTCTGTGGGCAGCGCTGTCATCGCTCAGCCGTCGAGGGTCATCGCGGTGGCGGCGCAGCAGGCGAAGGCCTGCGTCGGTTCGTCGAAGTCCCAGCGTTCGATTCGGCAGTGGCCGCGCGGGGCATCGCAGTGGATCAGGTTGACCGAATTCGGCACGCCCGGCCGGGTGCGCCAGGACACCGCCGTGCCGGCCTGCACGGCCCAGCCCTCGCGGGGCAGGCCGTGCGCCACCTTGAGCGGCGCCACGAACGGCAGGTGGATGTGGCCGCCGAGGATCAGGTTGGCGCCGGCCGCCGCCCAACCGTGCAGGGCCCGCTCGCGGCCGCGCAGCAGGTTGTGCTGATCGGCGGCGGATTCGACATGCACCGGCTGGTGCGTCACCACCAGCTTGATGCGCGCGCCGCTGCGCCGCAGCCGCTCGCTGCTGCGGACCACCTGCAGCGGCGACACCGTGCCGTCGACATGCCGGTAGCGGCGCGTGGTGCGGATGCCGACCACCAGCAGGCCGTGGTCCTCGTAGACCGGTTCCAGATTGCGGCCGAAGGTGCGCCGGTGGTTGCGGTAGGGCATGAACAGCCGGCGCCCGACATCGAACAGCGGCAGGTCGTGGTTACCCGGCACCACCAGGGTGCGGCCGGCGCTCAGCGCATCGACGAAGCGGCGGGCGGCGGCGAATTCGTCGCGGCGCGCCCGCTGCGTGACATCGCCGGACAGCACGGCCAGATCCGGCTGCTGCTGCTCGGCCAGACGCAGCAGCGCCTGCACGACCTCGTTGCGCTCGACGCCGAAATGGGTGTCGGACAGGTGCAGGACGAGGCTCATGGCGCTGCGGCGCTGCCGTCCGTCTTGGCGGCAGCCGGCGGCACCATCAGCAGCAGCGGCTCGGGGGCGATGCGGAACACCAGCGGCGACGGCAGGCGCGTCACTTCGCCGTCCATCGCCACCTTGTAGCGCCGGCGGCGACGCCCGCCGGGCGGGCGGATGGTCAGGCTGCGCAGCGGAAAGCTCACCACCTGGTTGGCATCGCCGAGCCGCCCGAGCGCGCCCCGCAGCAGCAGGACCAGCATCGCCAGGCTGCCGACCGGCTTCAGCCCGATCGCCACCAGCCGGCCGCGACCCAGGGCTTCGGCATCGGCGATGCCGATCTGCGTCAGCTGCAGCGCGTTGTTGCCGACGAACAGCGTCGGCGTGCGCAGGGTCCTGGTTTCGCCCTCGATCTCGATCTCCACATGCAGCTGGCGGCGCTCGCGCAGGAAGCTCAGCAGGCCGGCCACCATCGCCACCAGCCGGCTGCGTCCGAAGCGCGCCTTGAAGGCCTCGCGGTCTTCCAGCAGTTGCGGGTAGAGACCGAGGCTGGCGTTGACCAGAAAGACCCGATCGTTGACCAGGCCGACCTGCACCGGCTGCGGGCTTGCCGCCAGCAGCGCCGCGACGGCTTCGGCGGTGTCCTGCGGAATGCCGTGGCTGCGGCCGAAGTAGTTGAACGTGCCCTGCGGCAGCACCGCGAACGGCTGGCCGCAGCCGAGCGCCGCCTGCGCCACCGCATTGATGGTGCCGTCGCCACCCGCCGCGACGACGATGCCGTCGGCTGCCTGTGCCCGCGCCACCGCCTCGCGCGCCAGGCGCGGGAGGTCGCGTCCCTGCTCGGCCAGCAGCAGCTGGTGCGGTCGACCGGCATCGGTCAGCAGCATCCGGATCTGGTCGGCGGTGGCATCGGCGGCCTGCCGGCCGGAGCCGGCGTTCAGCACGATGAAGCAGGGTCGGGCAGCGACGGCGGCGCTCATCCGGTCACAGGTTTTCGTAGCGGTTGATGTCGAGAATGCCGGCTTCCAGCGGTTCGGTCTCGCGCTGGTACTGCGCGAAGTCGTTGAAGATCGACCAGAAGTCCGGATGCGTGCGGCGCAGGCCCCATTGGTCGACGACTTTCTTGAGCCCGGCCTTGTCGGTGACCGCCGACAGGGCGGCGACGAAGCGGTCGAGTTCGGCCAGCGGCACGTCGAACGCGAAGTTCGGGTAGTTGCCGTAAACGCCCTTGATCACGCTCACGGTGTCGCGTTCCGGTTCCAGGCGGCCGTCCTCGCCCATGATGAACGCGACATTGCTGTGCGCACGGTTGTGGATCAGCGAATAGACCAGCCGCTGCGATTCGCCGTGCACGCGCAGCAGCACCACTTCGGGCAGCAGCGGAATCACCGGCAGCGTCTTGCCGGTGCCCCGGGCCAGCGGTCGCAGGCTGCGGTTGGCGGCGCGGGTGGTGACGGATGCCCCGGGCAGCGCGCAGTCGCCTGCCGGACAGCGGTTGATGACGTCGTCCGCGCCCTTGACCTTGTGCAGCGCCTTCTGCAGCTGCTCGACATAGGCGGCCTTGGCCCCTTCGGCGTCGACGCCGGGCTTGAACTTCAGCTGTGTCGGCCGCTGGTCGTCGATGTCGGCGTAGGTGGTGAACAGCTTCACCCGGCCGCCGTCCTGGTACCACTGGTGCAGCAGAGGATTGCGCAGCTTCGGCGGCAGGAAGCGCAGGAAATTGGTTTCGCCGTCGTTGCGGATCAGGTCAAAGTACAGGCGCGTCTGCAGCTGGTGCGAGACGTTGCCGAAGACGTCGAAATTGACCACCAGCTCGTAGTAGGTGCGCTCGAACAGCGGGTAGTCCATCACCCACAGGGTTTCCGGCAGCGCCCCGATCAGGCCGTCCTTGACGAAGGCATTGTCGTGGTGCCGGAAGATGGTCAGCAGCGCGTCGTGGTTGTGGCCGTCGCCGTCCCAGATGTCGGTGATCGCCGGCCCCTTCGGCATCGTCCTGGCGTAGGCCTGCAGCCGCAGTCGCGCGTAGTCGTTGCGCTGCGTGCGGTAGCTGAGCCATTCGGTGCCCGCCTTGATCAGCGTGGAGTCCTGGCCGGCGACATCGAGCAGCGGCGAGACCTGCTCGCGGTAGGCGGCATCGTTGACGTACAGCTCGTGCGCCGGGTCCTCGAAGCTGACCCAGAACTGGTCGCGGATCACGTCGGTGGCCGCCTGGCCGGCGCAGACCGGGCCGCGAATGAAAGTGCGGACGAAGAACTGCGCGTCGTCGAGCATGAACTGGTAGCGCGCCTTGGCCGGGATCGGCGCGAAGGTCAGGAACGGGTTGGCGCGCGCTTCCTTGTCGTGGGCCTTGCGTTCCGGTTGCGGCGGCACCGTCCAGGCGTCCTTCAGGAACAGGGTCTGGAACCGCGTGCGCCGGCGTTCGTCGAGCGGATAGGTGATGTGGTTCTTCTGGACGATGCTCTCGTTGAGCAGCCGCAGGCGGTAGTGGAACGGGCCGTCCGCCGACTGGTTCGGCAGCCGGGTGGCCACCGGCACGATCGGCTCTCCTGGCGGCGTGCGCGAGCGCAGCAGTTCGAAGAAGTGCGGGTTCTGCTCGCTGCTGAAGTACAGATGGCCGAGGAACAGGTGCTCGTACAGGTAGCGGGCGACCAGCTGCTCGCGGTCGCCCGGCCGGTTCAGCCAGCTTTCCCACTGGGCGATCTGCGCCGCTTCGCTGGCGCTGGGCTTGATGGCGTCGCTGTCGACCTGCGCGCCTTCGGCGATCCAGGTCGACAGCGTCGCGTATTCACGATCGCTGAGGCCGGTGACGGCCAGCGGCATGCCCTCGTGCGGGTGCTTCTTCGCGAAGGCGTCGTACTCGTCCAGCGTCGGACAATGATTCTGGCGCGTGAAGCCCAGCGGCAGGTCATCCGGCAGCCGCTGGTTGGCGGCCCAGCGCTGCTGGCGGCCCAGCGCCAACGCGCGCTGCAGCAGCGACGACGGCATCTGGCTGCCGGCCTCGGCTTTCGGCAGCACCGGCTGTACCGGGAAGAAGCCGCGCTGGCGCCAATCGGCGGTGGTCAGTGCATCGATGCCGAGCCGGGTGGTGGGCGCGGTGTCGAGACGCGTGCCGTCGTAGACCTGCAGCTTGCTGGCGCCGCGCTCCACACCGTCGGCACTGGTCAGCTTGAGCTGGCAGGGCGCGTCGTAGCAGCCGTGGCAGGCGGCGCACTTGGTGTCGAAGATCGGCTGGATGTCGCGGCTGAACTGGTAGCTCTGCTGGATCGCGACCGGGGCCGGCGTTGCCGTTGTGGCTTTTCGGATCGACAGCCCCGAGCAGGCGAGCACGACCAGGGACGCGAAACAGGCAAGCACCGCAACGCGGAACCAGCGGCGGCGGAAGGGGAGAGCTGGCGGCACAGGCGGCGTTCCGGAATGGGATCGCAGGATCGTAGCAGGCGGGCCGGGTTGAGCCGCCGGCGCCGCGCGATCACGGCGGAGCGCTGGCGGCGGCACCGGCGGGCTTGACCGCCAGCCGGGTCTCGAAGTGCAGATCCCGGGTGTCGATCACCTCGGCCTGCAGCTCGCCGTCGGTGGTCGGCAAGAAATGAAAGCGGAAGTTGGGGTTCTCGCTGATCGAGAAGTCGATGTCGGCGCTCAGCACCGGCTTGCCGGCGTAGCGCACGGTCAGCCGGCGCACGTAATAGGCGGGCTCGTACAGACGGGTCAGCTGATCGAGCACCAGCCCGGAGGCGTTCGGATGGCTGACCGCCAGCTGGGCGACCGCCGGCACTCCGGCTTCGACCGGGCCATCGACCCGGAAGCGCATGCGGCCGGCATTGCGGGCGGCTTCGCGCGGGTCCTTGCCGGCCGGCGCCGAACAGCCGCCGGAGGCCTTCACGTGGCGGCGGGCCATGTGCAGCGTGCCGTCGCTGAGTTCGGCGATGACGCGGACATCGGTGTACTGCTCGACCCGGATGCGGGTTTCGATGTCGGCGCGGCCGCTGTCCGGTGTCAGCTCGAAGACCGCTGCGACCGGCGACGGGTTGTTGTCGACCAGCAGGTACAGCGTGCGGATGTAGCGCTCCGGTGTCTGTGGCAGGCCGGCCCGGATCGCGATTGGCACGGTGGCGGCGTCTTCGGCCCGTACCGGCGCCTCCAGTTGCACGACATTGGCGTCATCCTCGCGGATCGGGCGGTCGCCGAACAGGCCATTGCGCAGCTTCGGCCAGACATCGACTGGCGAGGCCTGCGGGCCATCGGCGAACGCCGGCCGCAGGGGCAACAGGACGGCCCCGGCCAGCAGCGCGGCAAGGGCCAACCGCAACAGGGCCGGGGCAGGGCGGCAGCGCAGGGTGTCGGCCATCGTCAAGGCTCCCATTCCAGTTCGGTGTACACGGTGGTGACGTTGCGGCGGTGGTACTCGTCGAACAGCTGCCAGCGGCTGCGGTGCTCGCCACCGTCGAGACGCTCGACCGCCTCGGCCAGCGACACGCCGTCACGCAGCGCGGCGCGGCAGTCGCCCACCAGCGAGGCCAGGTAGTCCCGCTCGGCGGCGAAGGCCGAGGCCGGGGAGCGGCTCGGCGGGCCGTGGCCGGGCACCACGCGCGCCGGCTTCATCGCGAGCAGCTGATCGATGACGGCGAGCCAGCCGAGGACCTTGCCGTCGACGATCGGCACCCGGTCGACGAACAGCAGATCGCCGGTGAACAGCGTGCCGGTGCGTTCGTCGAACACGGTCAGGTCGTGATCCGTGTGGGCCGTGGGCCAGGCGTCGAGTCTCAGACGACGGCCGCCGAGATCCAGCGTCTTCTCGCCGTCGATCAGCAGGCTCGGCACTGCGCTGTCGCTGCCGGCGCCGAGCGCGCCGAGGCTGTCGTCGATGCCATGGCGGTAGTGATCGCGACGGCGCGCGAGCGCGGCAGGGTAGGCGGCATGGCCGACCACCACCGGATGGTCCGCAGCGAATGCGGGATCACCGAACGCGTGGTCCGGGTGGACATGGGTGTGAATCAGGTAGCAGACCGGCTTGTCGGTACGCGACCGGATCGCGGCGCGCAGCGCGCGACCGATGCTGGCGCTGCCGCCGCTATCGATCACGGCAACACAGCGCTCGCCGATCACGAAGCCGAGGTTGGCGATGTCGCCGCCATTGTCCGGGTTGGCTAGCGCCTGTGCGCCGAGGTGGACGAACACGCCATCGTCCGGACTTTCAAGCGGCCAGTCGTCGGCCGCCAGCGCGAAGGGGCTGACCGCTGCAGGCAGTCCGAGCAGCATGCCAGCCAGACCGGTCGCCATACGGATGCCGACCGGTCTCACGCGATCGCCGTCAGTTGATGAAGCAGGACTTGCGCGCCTTGCCGAGCTGCTCGCGGAAGCTGTCGGCTAGTGCCTTGGCCACGCGTTCGTTGCGGATCACCTGGCCGCGTTCGCCGGCAATCGACGAGGCGTAGTACGCGGTTGAGCTTTCCACGAAGTCCTCGTACGGCATGGTTTCGCCGAACTTGTCGATCACGCAGGCGCACTTGTAGAGCATCTCGTGCGGCGGCTTGTCGGGGGACTCGCGCTGGCACATGTGCACGAACTCGACGCGGTCGACGGTCGGGTAGTCGTAGGCGTGCGCTGGCGCAGTTGCCAGCCCGGCGGCGGTGCCGAGCACGATGGCCAGGGCCTGTGCAGTCTTGCGAACGATCATGGCGTGGGCTCTCGAAAATGGATAAGGCGATGCCGCCCGACGGGCTTCAATCGTCCCGCGTCGGCGTCGCAGGAAGGCGTTCGAGCAATGGCACGCCATAGTCGGCAAGGATGGCGTCGATCTTCGACTGGTTGCGCTCGATCAGGCCATCGACGGTCTTGAGCCAGGCCTTGTCGGCAATGCGCACCGCCATCGCGATCTCGAAATCGAACTTGATGTTGCGCTCCGACTGCATCGGCAGGACCTGCAGGTCAGCATCCGGGTACCGCTTGGCGTAATAGCCGGCGATCGGCCCCCAGACGATGACGGCGTCGAGCTTTCCGGCAATCAGGTCGCCTTCGATGATGCTGCCGGAACTCTGGTCGGGATCGGCAACCAGCACCCGGTAGGGCACGCCGATATCGATCAGGCCGCGCTTGGCCAGCCAGTCGGAGGCTGGCGACTTGTCGATGACGCCGACTTTCAGCTTGGCGAGCTTTTCCTGCGGCAGCGCCAGGAACTGCTCGACCGTCGTGACACCGGCCAGCGCCTTGCCGCGCGGAAAGGCCAGCGCATAGGTCGAGCGGTAGTAGGGACGAGTGGATGCGGTGCCCTGGCTGAAGCCGGCCGGCACGTCCATCACCAGGTCGCAGGGGAAATCGTCACCCGGCAGCTTGAAGCGCAGCGTGTTGCGGATGAAGTTGAAGCGGGCGGGGTAGTCGAAGGCCACGACCTTGACGCCGAGATCGGCCGCGAACAGCTCGGCGATCTTGTCCTCGAAGCCTTCGCCACGAACGTTCTGGAACGGCAGGTTGTTGGGATCGCGACAGATCCGCAGTGCCTTGCGGCCGTCATCGGCCTGCTGCGCGTCGGCGGGCAGCAGCGGCATCGTTGCCGCCAGCGCCAGCAGCGTCATCGTTGACGTGCGGCGCAGGCTGCCCAGCACGTGGACCGCCCTGCGTCGGAATCGTTCCTGCATGCCGGTGAACGGATGCATCGTGTCGCTTCCGGCGCGGGGCGCGGCGTGCATCACTCGATGCCTGTGACTTTGGCAGCGGTGATCTTGCCGTCGGAGCGGCCCTTCAGATAGGCGTAGAGCTTGTCGAGATTCTCGACGACCTTCGGATTGGTCCCGAAACTCGGCATGCCCTTCTCGAGCCGACCGTTGGTGACGGTGGCCTTGAAGTCGTCCTTCGACAAGGTCTTCAGACTTTCCACCAGCGACGGGCCGACGAGGCCTTCCTGGTTCGGGCCGTGGCAGCGGTCGCAGGCGGCTGCACGCCAGGTCTTGAAGCCGGTCAGCGTGTCGGCATCGACCTTGGTGCCGTCGACGACGGTGTACAGCGGAGCGTCGGCGGCTGACGCAGTGACGGACGGGCCGCCGGCAAGTGCTGCGACCATCAGGGACAACAGGATACGGTGCTGCATGTTGAACTCCTCCACAGTAGTTATCGCGTGGCCGGTTTGCGCTCGCAGCGCTGAACCCGCACTGAATGCGCCCTTGGGCAACTGCCGACGCCGTCGAACGGTCGTCTGCAGCCTGCCGGTGGCTTGTTTGGTCAGACGCCGAGCTGCGTGGCGTGGTGCTTCAGGTGATCAGCGACGAAGCTCTGGATGAACCAGTACGAATGGTCGTAGTCAGCGTGCAGCCGCAGGCTCAGTCGCTGTCCTGACGCCTGGGCAGCGGCATCGAGGTGCTCGGGCTTCAGCTCACGGGCGAGGAAGTTGTCGGCGAGACCCTGGTCGACCAGCAGCAGCCCCGGATACGGCTTCGCCCTGATCAGCAGGCTGGCGTCATACGCCTCCCAAGTCGACTGGTCAGCACCGAGATACTTCCCGAATGCCTTCTGGCCCCACGGCACCGCGACCGGATTGGCGATCGGCGCGAACGCCGACACCGAATGCCAGCGATCCGGGTTGCGCAGCGCGGTGACCAGCGCTCCGTGGCCGCCCATCGAATGGCCGAAGATGCCGCGCCGGCCGGCCAGCACCGGGAAGTTCGCCTCGATCAGTGCCGGCAGTTCAGCATTGACGTAGGAACCCATCCGGTAATGGGTCTTCCAGGGGTCTTGCGTGGCATCCAGGTAGAAGCCGGCGGCCAGACCGAAATCCCAGCTGTCGGCTTCACCCGGCAAATTCAGGCCGCGCGGGCTGGTGTCGCAGGCGACCAGTGCCAGACCGAGTTCGGCGGCCACGCGCTGGGCCCCGGCCTTGATCAGGAAGGTTTCCTCGGTGCAGGTCAGGCCGGCCAGGTAGTACAGCGCCGGCACTTTGCGATGGGCGGCCTGCGGCGGCAGGTAGACGCCGAACTTCATCGCCGTGCCGGTCTCTCGGGACGCATGCGTGTAGAAGCCCATGCGGCCGCCGAAGCAGGCCTGGTCGCTGCGCTTTTCGATCGCTGCCGACATCAGTACAGCACCACGCCGCGGATCGATTCGCCACGCGCCATCAGATCGAAGCCTTCGTTGATCTTCTCCAGCGGCATCGTGTGGGTGATCAGATCGTCGATGTTGATCTTCTTGTCCATGTACCAGTCGACGATACGCGGCACGTCGGTGCGGCCCTTGGCCCCGCCGAATGCGGAGCCGATCCAGCGACGGCCGGTGACCAGCTGGAACGGACGAGTGGAGATCTCCGCGCCGGCCGGTGCCACGCCGATGATCGTCGACATGCCCCAGCCCTTGTGGCAGCACTCCAGCGCCTGCCGCATCAGCTTGACGTTGCCGGTGCACTCGAACGTGTGGTCGGCACCGCCCTTGGTCAGTTCGACCAGATGGGCCACCAGATCACCCTGGATATCCTTCGGATTGACGAAGTGGGTCATGCCGAACTGGCGCGCCATGGCTTCGCGGGTCGGGTTGATGTCGATGCCGACGATCATGTTGGCGCCGACCATCTTCAGGCCCTGGATGACGTTCAGGCCGATGCCACCAAGACCGAACACCACGCAGTTGGCCCCGTATTCGACCTTCGCCGTGAACAGCACGGCACCGATGCCGGTGGTGACGCCGCAACCGATGTAGCAGATCTTGTCGAACGGGGCGTCTTCGCGAACCTTGGCCACCGCGATTTCCGGCAGCACCGTGTAGTTGGCGAATGTCGAGCAGCCCATGTAGTGCAGCACCGGCTTGCCCTGGAAGCTGAAACGGCTGCTGCCATCCGGCATCAGGCCCTTGCCCTGCGTCGCGCGGATGCGCTGGCAGAGGTTGGTCTTGCCGGACAGGCAGTAGTCGCACTCGCGGCATTCCGGCGTGTACAGCGGAATCACGTGGTCGCCCTTCTTCACGCTGGTGACGCCCGCGCCGACATCGACGACGATGCCCGCGCCTTCATGGCCGAGGATCACCGGGAACATGCCTTCCGGGTCATCGCCTGACAGCGTGAACTTGTCGGTGTGGCAGAGGCCGGTGGCCTTGACTTCGACCAGCACCTCGCCCGGGCGCGGGCCGTCGAGCTGCACGGTTTCGATCGACAGTGGCTTGCCGGCTTCGAAGGCAACGGCGGCGCGTACATCCATGGTCTTGCTCCTGTTCTTTTCTGTTGGGGCTGGGTTCGGGGCTGAGCCTGCGCTCCAGCCCCAGTTGCTTCAGGTGATGCGGTGACAGCGGGTCCGCCGGTGGCGTGACCGTGCAGCGGGGTTCGCGCCTGACCTCAGCGCCGGTGGTGACCGGTGCTGCGCGCGCCATTGCCGGTCGCGCATCGGGAGGCTGTCGATGTTGGGACGTCAGCCATCACCGGCGGTCGACTCGGCCGTTGCGCGCGGGTGGTGTTCGCCGGCCACGCCTTCACGCCGGGTGATGCCGTGGCGGAACATCTTGCGATAGAGCGTCTTGCGGCTGACATGCAGTTGCACGGCCGCCGCACTGACATTCCAGCGGCAGCATTCGAGCACCCGCCGCAGCGCTTCCCGCTCCGCCTCGCCGAGCACGTCATCACCGTCGAGGTCGAGTTCGATCGCGTCGCTGGCCGCTGCCGGCGCGGCGCTGCGGGTGCCGGCGGACAGCCATTCCTCATCGAAGTCGGCCAAGGTCAGGCAATCGTTCTCGGACATCGCGATCATC
>CAYPJK010000030.1:4189-13803 GCA_964411025.1 uncultured Nevskia sp. | reverse complement strand
CTTCGGTGGCATCAACGCCCACGTCATCCTCGAGGAATACCTGCCGCCGGCACACCTGGCGCAGAAGGCAGGCGCCGGCCTGCTGCACGTGCCGGGTCACTCGGAGCTGGTGACGCTCGCCGCCGCCAGCGTCGATGAACTGACCGCCCTCGCCCAGCAGCTGATCGCCCACGCGCGCGGCCCGGCGCAGCCGAGCCTCGCGATGCTCGCCCGGGCCAGCAGCCAGCACGCGCGCGGCGACCATCGGCTGGCGGTCGTTGCCAGCGACAGCGCCGATCTGGCCACCAAGCTCGACCAGGCGCTGGCCAAGCTCGGCCGCCCCGATCCGGCGCCGTTCAAGATCCGCGCCGGCGTCCACTACGGCCGGGGCAGCCTGCCCGGCAAGGTCTGCTTCGTGTTCCCCGGCGAAGGCGCGCAGTACAGCGGCATGCTGGCCGACCTGTGCCTGAACTTCCCGCAGGTGCGCGAGTGGTTCGACTTCATCGACGAATCCTCGATCAAGCGCGATGGTCTGCGCCGTTCGCCGGTGGTGTTCCCGGTGCCGAACGCGATCAGCGCGGCCGTCCGGGAGCGCCTCGACGGCGCGCTGTACGAGATGGACGTGGCGGCGGAATCCGTGTTCGCGGCATCGATCGGCCTGTACACGCTGCTCGAAGACCTGGGCTTCCGGCCGGACGCGATGCTCGGCCACTCGACCGGCGAGAACACCGCGCTGACCGCGTCCGGCGTGCGCCGCTACGAGCGCCGCGACGAGATCGCCGACACCGTGCGCGATCTGAACCGCATCTACCGGGAGCTGGACCGCGAGGGCCGCATCGTCGAAGGCAGCCTGCTGACCATCGGTGCGCTGAAGCCGGACGCGCGCCGCGAACTGCTGCAGCGGTTCGGCCGCGATGACAGTCCGATCCGGGTGGCGATGGACAACTGCCCGAACCAGCTGGTGCTGTTCGGATCGCGCTTCGACATCGCCGACCTGAAGGAAACGCTGGCCGCCGACGGCGCCATCTGCGCCGAGCTGCCGTTCGGCCGCGCCTATCACACCTCGCTGTTCGCGCCGGTCGCCGACGCATACCGCGAGTACTACGCCGATCTCGACTTCGGCCCCGGCAGCACCACGCTGTACAGCGCCAGGAGCGTGGGTCCGTTCCCGGACGATGCGCTCGAGATCCGCGAACTGGCCTGCCAGCAGTGGGAAAGCCCGGTGCGGTTCACCGAGACGATCGAGCAGCTGTATGCCGATGGCGTCCGCGTGTTCGTCGAAGTCGGCCCCAGCGGCAACCTGACCTCGTTCATCGGCGACACGCTGCGCGACCGCGACGACGTCGTGTCGCTGAGCACCAACAGCCGTCGCAAGGCCGGCATCACCCATCTGCACCAGACGCTGGCGCAGCTGTTCGCCCTTGGCGTCGGCTTCGACCCGCAGCAGCTGTACCGCCATCGCGAGATTCCGGCGCTGACGCTGCGCGCCGCGCCGGGTGCCGCGCCGAAGGTGAAGCCGAAGATCAAGCTGCAGATGCCGCTGATCCATCTGCCGGACGACGTGCGGCCGATGCCGGAAGCGAAGGTGGTCGTCGTACCGGCACCCGCCGGCAGCGCCCCGCCGGCCCCGGCGCCGGCCCTCGCGACGCCGTCGGTCGCGACAGCGCCGGCGGCACCGGTCGCACCGGCTGATCCGCGCCTGGCCGCGCTGAAGTCGCACTTCGCGCTGATGCAGGAATTTCTCGACAGCCAGGCGCGAGTGCTCGACGGCTTCGCGACCGGCGCGCTGGCAGCGGCCGATCCGGCGGCGGCCGAGCGTGTTGACCCTGCCCGCCCCGATCCCGACCGCTATCCGCTGCTGGGCCGGGTGCTGTCGCAGGACAGCGCCAGGCTCGTCTGCGAGCGCCGCTACGACCTCGCGGCCGATCTGTTCCTGCGCGATCACGCGCTGGGCTCGGCGCCGAGCACGCAGCAGGCCGGCCTGCTGGCACTCAGCGTCATCCCGTTCACGTTCAGCATGGAAATCGTCGCCGAGGCGGCTTGCCTGCTGACCGGTGACGCACTGCAGTTCATCGGCCTCGACAGCTCGCGCGGCCATCGCTGGCTTGGCCTCGACGGCGGCACCTTGGACCTTCGCATCGTCGCCGAGCGCAGCGCCCCGAAGCCGGAGGAACCTGGGATCGAGCGCGTCTCGGTGCGCCTGTTCCAGGCCGGCGTCGGTGGCCCGGCCGGCGGCGTGCTGGTGTTCGAAGCCATCGCGCTGCTGGCGGCCGGCTTCCCGTCGGCCCCGGCCGTGCGGCCGTGGTCGGCGGCCGACAGCCGGCCGACGCGCAGCAACCCGGACGGCACGCTGTACAGCCGCGGCATGTTCCACGGCCCGCGCCTGCAGGGCGTGACCTCGATCCGCCGCTGGGCCGACGAAGCGATCGAAGCCGACATGGTGACGATCGCCACCCACGACTACTTCCGCTTCACGCAGCAGCCGCAGTTCCGTACCGATCCGGCGCTGCTCGACGCGGCCGGCCAGGTGGTCGGCTACTGGCTGACCGAGCGCTACACCTGGGGCTTCAACTGCTTCCCGTACCACGTCGGCAGCTTCCGCCAGTACGCGCCGATGCCGCCGGCCGGCACGCCGGTGATCTGCCGCTGCGATGTACGGATGACCGATCCGCTGCGCATCGAGGCGCACTTCGACGTGATCGATGGCGCCGGCCGCCTGCTGATGCGCGCCACCCAGTGGGAAGACCGCAAGTTCACGGTGCCCGAGCGCTACTACGCGTTCCGCATGGCGCCGCAGACCGGCTTCCTGAGCGAGGCCTGGCAGGCCGACACGCTGGCGGCGGCCGGCGTCGTCGCCCGACGGGTTGCCGCCTTCGGCGATGGCTTCCTTGACCAGGGCTTCAGTATCTGGAAGCGGGTGCTGGCCAACCTCGTGCTCGATGAAGACGAGCGTCGGGACTGGTACGCGCTGCCGGTCACCGGCCCGCAGCGCGAGGCCTGGCTGCTCGGCCGGGTGGCGGCCAAGGACGCGGTGCGCATCTGGCTGCAGCAGACGCTCGGCGTAGCCGTTGCCGCAGCGGACATCGCGCTGGCCGACGACGCGGCGGGCCCGCCGCAGTTGCGGCAGATCACCGGCGTCAGCCTGGCGGCGCTGCCGTCGATCTCGATCAGCGCCGACGGCGGCGACGCGCTGGCCGCCTGCTCGGCACCGGGCCTCGCGGTCGGCATCGACTACCGGCGGCTCGACCGGACCGCCGCCGATGATCCGCTGGCGCCGGCGCTGTCGGCTGCCGAACGCAGCCGTTTCATCGCCACATCCGATGGCCCTGAAGCGCAGCGCGGCCTCGCCCTGCTCAGCGCAGCCAAGCGCGCCGCTGCGGCGGCCAGCGGCCAGCGCGCCGAGACCCAGCCAGCGGCCTGGCCGGTGGTCGACGGCGCCTTGCCGCAGGCATCGGCCCCGGTCGGCGCCGTGCTGGTCCGGCATGCCGGCGTCGATCACCCGGTGGCGCTGCACCTGCAGGCCGACGCGCTGTTCGCGCTGTCGCTGCGCCCCTTGCCGGCCAGCAGCGGACCGCGCCCGGCGATGGCCTAGTTCCTGCGATCGCGGCAGCGTGGCAGTACCGGACAACACCCCTCATTCCAATCAAGCGGCACTTCATCCAGACGATCCAGGCAGACCCCAGATGACCACCAAGACCCTCTTCATCGGCATGGACGGCTGCACGTTCACCGTGCTGAACGAGATGACCCGCGACCTTCCCGGTGAAGGCATCACGATGCCGTTCCTCGCCGGGCTGATGGCCAAGGGCTCGCGCGCCAACCTGCGTTCGACGCCGAATCCGCTGACGCCGCCGGCGTGGACGTCGATCATGACCGGCCGCGGCCCGGGCCAGCACGGCGTGTTCGACTTCATCCGCGCCGAGGACAAGGGCGGCGAGGTCTACTGGACGTTGTATGACTCCCGCGATGTCGACTCTGAAATGATCTGGTCGATCGCCAGCCGCCAGGGCAAGTCGATCGCCGCACTGAACTTCCCGCTGACCGCCCCGCCGCCGAAGGACGTCAACGGCTCGATCGTGCCCGGCTTCATTCCGGCCAAGCACCTGCGCCGCAATTCCACACCGGGGCTGTTCGAGCGCCTGAAGGAAGCGATTCCCGGCTTCGACGCCAAGGAACTGGCCTGGGACTTCGACAACGAAAAGCAGGCGCTGGAAGTGCTCAACGACAACGACATGGAACAGTGGGTGCGTTACCACCTGCCGCGCGAAGAGCAGTGGTTCAAGATTGCCGAACACATCCTGGCCAACGACGCACCGGACCTGATGGCGGTGATGTTCGACGGCACCGACAAGATCCAGCATCAGGCCTGGCAGTTCGTCGACCCGGCGCTGGTGCCGGCCGAGCGCAGCGATTTCTACAACCGCATGCGCGGCGTCTGCCGCGAGTACTTCGCCAACGTCGACCGCTACATCGAGCGGCTGGTGACGATGGCCGGCCCGGAATGCCAGGTGTTCTTCGCGTCCGACCACGGCTTCACCACCACCGTCGAGACGCTGCGCATCAACGCCTTCCTTGAGGAACTGGGCTACCTGAAGTGGGCCGAGAACGATGGCTCCGAGCAGGCGATCCGCCGCGAGGCCAGCGACTTCGCCAACCTCGACTGGTCGAAGACCACCGCCTACTGCCGCACGCCGTCGTCGAACGGCATCCATATCCGCCAGTCGACGAAGCCGGGCGAGCCGGGCATTGATCCGAAGGACTACGTCGCCTTCCGCGACAAGCTGATCGAAGACCTGAAGACGCTGCGCAACGACGACGGCGAGCCGGTGATCGTCGATGTGCTGAAGCGCGAGGAATGGTTCCCGGGCCAGCACATGGAGCGCGCCTGCGACTTGACGCTGGTGCTGCGCGACAACGGTTTCGTGTCGATCCGCAACCTGAAGCCGGTCGTGGTCAAGCGGCCGAGCCCGGCCGGCACCCACCACCCGGACGGCATCTTCATGGCCTACGGCAAGGGCATCGCCGCCAACGGCCTGGTCGACCGTCTCGACATCCGCGACGTCTGCCCGACCTTGCTGTATAGCCTCGGCCTGCCGGTGCCGAAGGACATCGAAGGCAAGGCCGCCGAGCCGTTCTTCACCGACAACTGGCTGGCCGAGCACCCGGTGAAGATCGGCAAGGCCACGGTCGGCGGCGGCGAGAAGGCCAAGGCCGAAGACATGGACGACGAGGAAAAGCGCCAGATCATCGAGCAGCTGCAGATGCTCGGGTACATGGAATAAGTCGCCGCACGGCGCGAGGCGAGAACGGACATGGACCGCAGAGAGGGCTTGTCGGCAAGCGACCTGATGGCGCTGGGCGTCTGCATCGACGAGGGCAACAACAAGGTCCACGACTTCCGCTTCGAGCGGCCGGCGATGATCCACGGCCATCGGCTAAAGAGCTGCTCGATGGGCGCCTACGGCTTCTACAACGCCGCGGGGCTCGCCAGCGCCTACCGCACCCGCTTCGGCCGCTATTCGCAGGTCGGCGAGTCGACCATCGTCGGCCCGCCCGAGCATCCGATGACGATGTTCAGCACCCACCCGTTCGCATTCTCGCGGCCGTCGCACATGCCGAAGATGTTCCAGATGCCGGAGTTCGCGCGGATCTCGCCCGAGGAGGACGACGGTCCTTCGTGGGCGGAATCGGAATCGCCGATCGAGACGGTCATCGGCCATGAGGCCTATGTCGGCGCCGGCAGCTTCGTGCGCCGGGGCGTCACCGTTGGCGTCGGCGCAGTGATCGGCGCGCGCAGCGTCGTCACCCGCGACGTGCCGCCCTACGCGATCGTCGCCGGATCGCCGGCCCGGGTGCTGCGCTACCGCTTCCCAGATCCGACCATCGAACGGCTGCTGAAGCTGGCCTGGTGGAACTACGACATCGGCCCGGTCAAGCGCCTGGTCGACTGGACCGATACCGAACGCACGCTCGACGTGCTCGAGCAGAAGGTCGCCGACCGGCAACTCGAAAAATTGATGCCCGAAGCCTATGCCGTCACCAGCACGGCCACCGGCTACAGCCTGACCCGGCTGTCCGCCCCGCTCTACTGAATCCACTCTCCATTCCGGCATGACCGCCACTGGCCTCTCGGCCCACGACCTGATGCAACACGGCCTGATGATCGACTCAGGCGCCAGCCGGATCAGCATCGAGCTGCGCTTCGAGCGACCGGCCTTCGTCTACGGCCATCGCCTGAAGGGTTGCTCGATCGGCGCCTTCACCTACTTCAATGCCGCCGGTACCAGCAGCGCCTATCGCTGCACCATCGGCCGCTATGCGCAGATCGGCGAGTCGTCGATCCTCGGCCCGCCCGAGCACCCGATGGACTGGTTCAGCTCGCATCCGTTCGCCTACACGCGGCCGAAGTACATGCCGAACATGTACCGCCTCGAAGACTTCGCGCGGCTGGCTCCGGAGGCACAGGAAGGCCCTTCGTACGCGGATTCGATGCCGATTGAAACCACCATCGGCCACGAGGCCTATGTCGGCGCCAGCAGCTTCATCAAGCGCGGCGTGCGGATCGGCCATGGCGCGGTGGTTGGCGCCAAGAGCAGCGTCACCCGCGATGTGCCGGACTACGCCATCGTGGTCGGCTCGCCGGCACGGATCGTGCGGATGCGCTTCGCCGAGCCGCTGATCGAACGCTTCCTGCAGCTGCAGTGGTGGCTGTACGATCTCGCGCCACACAAGAACCGGGTCGATTTCTCGAAGACCGAAGCCACACTCGCCTACTTCGAGGAGCAGCTCGCCGAAGGCCGTCTCGAACGGCTGGTTCCGGCGACCTGTTCGATCCGTCCCGGGGCAAGCGGCTACGATCTCGAAACCTTGCCCGCCCCGCTGTACTGACGCCGCCCACCGCTTCCCGACCCTGCCCGCCATGTCCGCTGCGCACGACACCTACGTCAAGCAACTCATCGTCCTGCTCGAGGACTTCACCCAGGACTGGGATCACGAATTCGAAGGCCGGATGAATGCCGACACGCGCCTGCTCGGCGACCTCGGCTTCGAATCGATCGACATCATCCAGCTGGTGGTCGCGATCGAGGAAGACATTTCCAAGAAGAAGGTCCCGTTCGACAAGCTGCTGATGAAGGACGGCCGCTATGTCGACGACCTGAGCATCGGGCAGATCGCGGACTTCCTCGTCGGCTTCGTCTGAAGCCTGCGCCATGCCGGCGGCACGCCGTCTCGGGGCCATCAGCTACCTGGTTGCCGACTACGACGAAGCGATCGCCTGGTTCACCGACGTCCTCGGCTTCACGCTGATCGAGGACACGCCGCTGGGCGGCGGCAAGCGCTGGGTCCGGGTGGCGGCCGATCGGTCTGCCGGCACCACGCTGCTGCTCGCGCAAGCCAGCGACGACACCCAGCGCGCCCAGCTCGGGCGGCAGGCTGGCGGCCGGGTGTTCCTGTTTCTGGAAACCGACGATTTCGCACGCGACCACGCACGGCTGCAGGCGCGCGGCGTGCGCTTCCGCGAAGCGCCGCGCCACGAGCCCTACGGCACGGTGGCCGTGTTCGTCGATCTCTACGGCAATCCCTGGGACCTGCTGCAGCCCGCCGTCCCCGCATGACATCCGCAAATACCGCGATCCGGAGCCCGCATGGCTGAGGTGCAGCTGAACGACGTCACCATCGCCTACCAGCAGATGGGCGAAGGACCCGACCTGGTGTTCGTGCACGGCCTCGCCGCCAGCCGCGCGTTCTGGTTCCTGCAGTACGCGCTGCCGCTGTCGAAACATTTCCGCATCACGCTGTTCGACCTGCGCGGGCACGGCTACAGCAGCATGCCGGCCAGCGGCTACCGGGCGATCGATGCGGCGGCCGATCTGGCCGGGCTGCTCGACCATCTCGGCATCGCGCGCTGCCTGCTGGTCGGCCACAGCTACGGCGGCGGCGTGGCACTGGAGTTCGCCGGGCTGCATCCGCAGCGGGTCGAGCGGCTGGTCGTCATGGACACCAAGATCAACGCGCTGCAGCCGACCCAGCGGCTGTCGGACTCGCCGCATCTGTCGCCGTTCGAGATCGAGGTCGCCAGCCGTTCCGGGCACGACTGGCAGAACGAGCCGCAGGTCGGCCTGCTGTTCCTCGACGTGCTGGCGCGCTGGAAGACTAGCGGCGGCGGTTCGGAAGCCAAGGACGTGTTCACGCCGTTCGGCGAGGGCCGCGGTGCGCAGCGCACCGCCAAGCAGTTCGTGGCGCTGATGGACAGCAGTTCGGCGCTGCAGGAAGTGGTGATGCCCGGCATCGACGGCCCGGCGATCGCCGCACTGGCAATGCCCTGCCTGTGGATCTACGGCGAGTGGTCGCGCTCGATGCCCAGCTGCCGCGCGCTGCAGGCCCTTCGGCCGCCTGCAGAGTTCCGTCTGGTGGCCGAAGGCGGGCACTTCTTTCCGATCAGCAATGCCGGCCCGGTGCTCGCCTGGCTGCGATCCTTCTTCGGCCTGCCTGATGCCGCGTCGTGACTGGCGATACTGTCGAAATTTTGTAAAAACGAGAACAAATCTCGTTTCGTCATCGCCGCCAAAAAGCTCATAAGCTTCGGCCTCCATGTTCTCAGAGGTCGTTCCGATGACTGATCGTAATCCGCTGTCGCGTCGCCGTTTTCTGACGCTTGCCGCCGCCGTTGCCGCCGCGCCGGTCGCCCTCCACGGTCGCGAAGCGCAGGCCGCTGACCTGCCGCTGGTCAGCGCCGATGATCCGACCGCCAAGGGCGTCGGCTATGTCGCCGACGCGGCCACCGTGAAGAACCCTGCCTTCAAGGCTGGCAGCGCCTGCGCCAAGTGCGCGCTGTATTCCGGCGCGGCCGGGGCGGCCAGCGGGCCCTGCGGCATCTTCCCGGGCAAGGCAGTCGCAGCCAAGGGCTGGTGCACGGCGTTCGCGCCGAAGGGCTAATCGCCGCACCCGAAGCCCGGCGTGCCACCCGGCGCGCCGGGCTTCCTGCTGTCTGCTGCCGGGGCTGACCACCCGGCTCAGGCGTAGCCGTAGCGGCTGGCAATGGCCCGCACTTCGTCAGCGAAACCGCGGCCGTCGTCGCGCCATTCCAGCGGCCCGTCGAGCCGCTCGGTCAGCCGCAACCGGCGGGCGAAGCCGGGATCGGTGAGGAAGCCTTCGTCGGCGCCGTACAACGCCGCATCCGGCCCAAGCGCGGCAAACAGGCTGTGCTCCGGCTGCTGCATCGCCGCCAGCTGATCGGGCTCGGCCGGCCAGCCCAGCCACTCGCAAAGCTCGCCGAGCGTCGCTTCCGGCCGGCTCAGCAGATCCTCGATGCGCAGCACGCGGTAGCAGGCGTTCGGCAGCAGCGCGCCGGCCGCCGCCAGATTGGCGTGCACCCGGAACCAGGCCAGCTGCGGATCGAGCGCTGGCGGATTGACCGCGTAATCCTTGTAGTCCGGCGCGATGAACAGACGGCCGTCGAGCGCCCGCGCGCTGCGCAGGGTCCACTGGTCGCGCCCGGCCTCGGCCGCGATCTCGATCGCGAGGCTGTCGAGCACCAGGCGGCCGAACGGATTCCCGAACAGGAAACGCAGCGGCGACGCGATCGCGCCCGCGAGATCCTGCGCCGGCGCTTCGCTGGCGACCACGTCGCCCAG
>CAYPJK010000030.1:0-4179 GCA_964411025.1 uncultured Nevskia sp. | reverse complement strand
CGTAATCCTTGTAATCCGGTGCGATGAACAGGCGGCCATCGAGCGCCCGTGCGCTGTCCCGGCACCAGCGGCGCGGATGTTCGACCAGGTGCAGCAGCCGCACGTCGGGCCGCTCGTCGAGCAGGCGGTCAATGAAGTCCGGCCGCCAGCCGATCGAAGTCTCGGCGCTGACCAGCACCCGCGGCGCCAGCGTCTGTGCCAGTTCGGCGAGCATGTCGGCGCCGCGCCAGTCAGCCCGCCGCGCCAGCCAGCGGCCAGCGGCCGCGATGCCGTCATCGGTCTGGCCGTCACCGTAGACAGCCGCCACGGCGCGCCACAGGCCGTGGCTGGTGCGCCCGTCGGACAACGCGCTGATCTCGCCAAGGCCACCGAGCGTCGGTGCCAGGAACAGGTTGAGTTCCGGCAAATCCTGGGCGCGCTGGTGCTGGCCGAGCATCGCCGCCAGCCGCGAGGCGTGAGCGCCCGGCGGCGCCACGATCAAGACCGGGGCTTCAAGCATCGGCAGGCCGCGCCGGAGCCGCGCCGAGGAACACCTCGCAGCCGCCCCGGTTGTTGTCGACGTACTTCCACTCGCCCTGTTCCTTGATCGCCACGCGCGGGCCGAACGGATTGGCGGTGGCGACGAACAGGCCGTGCTCGGTCGAGGCGAAGTTCCGCACGCCCCAGTTGTACTTGTTGCCGAAGCCGTTGGGCGTCACGCAGTCCCAGCGCACCCCGTCGTGCGTGCGCCACAGCGCGAAGCCGCCGTAGTTGCGTGTCAGGTGCTCCATGCCCCAGTGGCGGATCAGCTTCAGCACGTCCTCCGGCCACTTGGCGTTCGGCAGGTACGGCAGCGAGTTGGCCCAGGAGAAGGTGCCGGCGTACAGGTAGTCGCCATGGGTGGCCATGCGCCAGACATAACCGTTGAACAGGTTGTCGAAGCCGGCAGCGAGCCCGGACAGCGGCACCTTCAGGCCGTCCGGCGTGACCCGCGAATGGCCGACCAGCAGTTCCCAGCTGTCATCCGGCCAGACCCGCAGCACCTCGGCCGCGGCCGGCCCGAGCTTGAACGCCCGGTGGTAGCCACCGTTGATGATGCCGGTGCCGACAATCAGCGAGCCCTTGAACTCGCACATGCTGACGACCACTTCGTTGAACGGTCCACGCCAGGCGCCGTGGGTCAGCACCTTGGTCCACCGGTACGGCAGCGTGTCGCCGCCACGCGTCTTCCACAGCTCGAAGCCGGTGAACGGATTGACCGTGCCGGCGTACAGATAGCCGTTGAACTCGGCCATCTCGAAGATCGTCAGGTTGCCCTTGTTGCCAAAGCCCTCGTCGTTGGCCGGCTTCCAGACGCCGGTCGGCAGATCCTCGCTGGCGTAGATCACCGCTTCGGAGCCGACCGAATCCTGCACCTTGCCGCCGGCATTCGACGCCGTCGGCGAGGTGTGTACCCGCCCGCCGAACACCTGCAGCGTGCGGAACGAGCGCACCGACACATCCCACGGCGGCCGCTTGACCACCGTGTAGTGCTCGCCGTCCTCGCTGCGCAGGATGTCCGGCGGCTCGGCCATCGCCGGCGCCCAGGTCGAGCAGTAGATGCAGGGCTTGCTGTCGCGCTTGCCCTGGAAAACGGTCATGCCGCGCATGCCGACGTAGCGCGGCACCATCCGCGACTGGTTGCGCGCCAGCACGTCCGGCGCGCGGTAGACCATGTCCCAGCGATCGGTCTGCGGCGTGTAGCGCCAGATCTGCGAATTGCGGTCGATGTCGTAGACATTGTCCGGCGACTCCACCGGCCACGGCTTGATGTCCGGCGGCGGCGACAGCAGCTTCATGCCGGGAATCGTGCCGCGCGTGGTGCCGACGTACAGCCGCCCCTCGAACCAGGCCATCGAATGCGCATAGGCATTCCAGCCATCGCCGAAGCCGGACGCGCAGGTCAGCCGGAAGTCGCGGCCGTCGAGACGGCCGTTGTCCGGCGGCGGTGGACGCCACCGCCGCTGCGGCTGGACGCCGTCGTCCATCAGGGCAGCCAGGACCACAGCTCGACGAGGAAGAAGCGCACGATCGGCCGCGTGAACGCGACGATCAGCGGCATCCGCTCGGCCTCGACCTTCGCGTAGCCCGTCATCTGCGGCAGCAGCTTGCCGTCGGTCTCGTCGATCGACATCACCACACGCACCACGCGGCCGTACTGGCTGACCTCCGCGCTCGGCGCGATCTCGCGTACCACACCGGGGTAGCCACGGTCCGGAAACGACCAGGCCTTGGCCAGCGCCTTGTGGCCGATCTCGACCTTGCCGACATCGGCCTCCGGCACCCGGATCTCGACCAGCAGCTTCGAGGAATCCTCGACGGTCGCCAGTTGCGCGCCGCGCGCCAGGAAATCGCCCAGCGCGAAACGCAGGGTGCCGGACAGGATGCGGCCGGCAATCGGCGACTTCACCTGCGCGTACTCGACCGCCTTCTGGGCCAGGTCGAGCTTGGCCTGCTCGCTGGCGATCTCCGCTTCCAGCGCCTGCAGCTGTTCGTTGCGCACCGGGCTGATCACCAGCGCCAGCTGCTTGCGCGCTTCCAGCAACCGCTGCTGGTCGAGCTCCGCGACCGACAACGCCCGCTGATATTCCTGATCCGACACCGCCTTGCGGGTGAATGCCTGCTTCAGGCGATTGGCTTCGGCGCGGCTGAATTCGAGACGCTTCTCGGCGGTCGCCACCAGCTGCCGGGCCTGGTCGATTTCCTCACCCTTGGCGCCCGACTTGGCAATCGCGACATTGGCGCGCAGCCGCGTCAGATTCGCTTCGCTGGATGCCACGGCGTAGCGCTCGGCGTCGTCATTGAGCTTGGCAATCACCTGCCCGGCCTTGACCAGTTCGCCTTCCTTGACGAACACCTCGCGGACATCGCCATCGGTCAGCGCGCGGATGTCGGCGCGGGCGGTCGGCAGCACGATGAACTCGCCGCTCGGCTCGTACGTGTAAGGGAACAGCGCGGTGGTGACGAGGATCGTGATGATCGCCCAGTCCCAGCGCTTCGGCGGTGCCAGGTTGACCTTGCCGGCGCCGATCGAGCCGCGGCTTGCCTGCGCGCGGCGGGTGCTGGTGAACACCGACCAGGCCAGCAGCAGCGCGGTGATCACCACACCGACCGCGCCGAACGCGCCGCTCAGCCAGCGAGCCGGGAAGATCACCACCCAGACCATCAGCCAGATCGTGTAGGCCAGCACCAGGAAGCCGTACCAGCGCAGCACGCCGGGCGACAGCTTCTTCATCTCGTTCCACGGCCGGTCATAGCCGAAGATCGCGTACATCGCCTGTTCGCGCAGGTCGGCCGCCTGGTACCACTGCACCAGCCAGTTGTAGCCATCGCGCTTGACCAGCGGGTTGACCTGCAGCAGGAAGAAGGCGCTGGCCAGCAGCGCCAGCGCCACCAGCAGCGACGGCAGGATCGAGTGGCTGTGATGGAACACCAGCCACAGCGCCACCGCGATCACGAAGATCATCAACTGGGCAATGAGGCCGCTGCCGACAATCCGCAGGCGCTGGTCGCGCGGTGCGCTTTCCGCCGCGCCGCCGGTGTCGCAGTGAAAGCGCGGGATCAGCACCGTGCCCAGCACGACACCGAACTTCGGCGTCTGCCGGGTCAGCGTGTGGATGGCCGACGCGCGCGCCACCTCGGACAGGAAATTCACCAGATAGATGCCGCCGATCAAGGTCAGCAGCAGTGGCAGCGGCTCGATTAGGCGAACGAAATCGACGCCCATCTCGACCCGGTGCGTCCACATCGCCACCACCGCGCCGATCACCAGTGCCAGCAGACCCAGCAGCGGCAGCCGGCCGAACAGCGGCAGGTTCAGCAGCCAGCCGATCGGCAGCAGTGGCCCGGCCGGGATCAGCACCTTCGGCGCCGCGACAACGCCCCGGAACGCGCCCCACAGGCCGGTCAGCGAACCGGGCAGGCCGGGGCCGCCCAGCGAGCCGGGCACCGTCGACGGCGCCGCCGTCTCCGGCGCCACGCCAGCCGGGCGCGGGCCGCGATTCCAGCCGGCCAGCGTCGCTTCGGCATCGGTCTGCGCCGGCACCGGCAGCGGCTCCTGGCTGCCGGCCGCCAGCAGGTCGCTGGTCGCCAGCTCGTTGCAGAAGTGTTCGAGTTCCGCCGCCGTCAGCTCCGCGCCCAGCTGCTCGCGCGCTGCCGTCC
>CAYPJK010000029.1:11125-14004 GCA_964411025.1 uncultured Nevskia sp. | reverse complement strand
ACCGGCTCGGCGCTCAGCAGGTTCGGCAGGCTGACATGACGCACCTTGAGCATGCCGAGCGTGTCGAGCAGGAAGGCGGTGAACGCCGACATCCGGTAGCCGACCACCATCGGCCGATCGAGCAGCAGGCATTCCAGGGTGGCCGTGCCGGAGGCCAGCAATACCGCGTCAGCGGCGCGCATCGCTTCGCGCGAGCGGCCGTCGACAAGGGTCCAGTCCAAGCCCGGCGCGTGCTCGGCGATCGCCTGCGCCATCGCCGGCCGCAGGCTCGGCTTGGCGATCGGCGTGACAAGCTTGAGCCCCGGGACGCGCGCGGCCAGTTGCGCGGCGGTCTGCGCGAACGGCACCGCCAGCTGCTTCAGCTCGCCGCCGCGGCTGCCCGGCAGCACGGCCAGGCAGGGGCCATCGACCGGCAGGCCCAGCGCGCGGCGGGCTTCGGCCTGCGTCGGCGGATCCGCCAGTTCCTCCGCCAGCGGATGGCCGACGTATTCGGCGCGCACGCCGTGGCCGGCGTAGAACTTCGGCTCGAACGGGAACAGGCACAGCACCAGATCGGCGGAACGCGCAATGGTCTTCACCCGCCCCTGTCGCCAGGCCCAGACCGTCGGGCTGACCAGATGCACGGTCTTCAGCCCGCGCTGCCGCAGCCGCCGTTCAAGGCCCAGGTTGAAATCCGGCGCATCGATGCCGATGACCACGTCCGGCCGCTCGGCCGACAGCCGCGCGACCAGTTCGGCGCGCAGGCGGAACAGGTCCGGCAGCTTCGGCAGCACTTCGGCAATGCCCATCACCGACAGGCGATCGATGCTGGCGATGCTGGCGCAGCCGGCCGCGCGCATCCGGGGCCCGGTCACGCCGCTGAAGCGGGCCTCGGGGAAACGGGCGCGCAGTGCCGGAATCAACGCGCCGCCGAGCAGGTCGCCGGAGGCCTCGCCCGCGATCAGCGCGATGTGCATGGACGGCTCGCTGCCGGCCGGTGGTTCAGCGGACGATCGACCGCGTCGAGCTTTCGATGAACGCCAGCAGCCGCGCGCAATGCGTCGATTCCACCGCCATCTCGGCCAGCTTCAACTTGACATCGGCCATCAGCAGCTCCGACATGTAGATCAGCTTGTAGGCGTCCTTCACGGCGCCGATCTCTTCGTTCGAGAAGCCGCGCCGCTTGAGGCCCTCGCTGTTGATGCCGCGCGCCTTGGCCGGCTGGCCTTCGATCATCATGAACGGCGGCACGTCCTTGAGGATCACGCTGCCGCCGCCGGTGAACGCATGACCGCCGATGCGGCAGTACTGGTGAACCAGCGTGTAGCCGCCGAGGCCGGTCCAGTCCTCGATGGTCACGTGTCCGGCCAGCGTCGTGCCGTTGGCTAGGATGTTGTCGCTGCCGACGATGCAGTCGTGGGCGATGTGGACGTTGGCCATGATCCAGTTGCGATCACCGACCTTCGTCAGCCCATCGGCCGTCTTCAGCGTGCCGCGCTGGATGGTCACGTACTCGCGGATCGTGTTGCCATCACCGATCTCGACGCGGGTGGCGTCATCGACCTTCGCGGTCTTGTCCTGGCTGATCTCGCCGAGACTTGCGAACTGGAAGATGGTGTTGTCGCGCCCGATCCGCATCGGCCCCTTCAGCACCACGTGCGGGCCGACGCTCGTGCCCTCGCCGATCTCCACACCTGGCCCGATGATCGAGTACGGGCCGACCGAAACCGTCGGGTGCAGACGGGCGGCCGGGTCGACGATTGCCGTCGGATGGATCAGGGCAGTGCTCATCTCAGCGCTCAGGCTGCGGCGCCCGTGTCCGCCGGCGCGCCGCGCGAGGCGTCCTTCAGCACGCACATCAGGGTCGCTTCGCAAGCCAGTTCGCCGTCGACCAGCGCCCGCGCCTTGAAGCGCCGCAGGTTGCGCTTGACCTTGTCGAGGCTGACCTCGAAACGCAGCTGGTCGCCCGGTTCGACGATGCGCTTGAAGCGGGCGTCCTCGATGCCGGCGAAGTAGAAGATCATCCCCGAATCCGGCTTGATGCCAGTCTCGATTGCCGTCAGCAGGCCGCAGGCCTGGGCCAGCGCCTCGATGATCAGCACGCCCGGCATGGTCGGCACGGTCGGAAAATGGCCGAGGAAGAACGGCTCGTTGTAGGTGACGTTCTTGATCGCCACCAGCGACTTGCCCGGATCGTGCTCGATGATCTTGTCGACCAGCAGAAAGGGCTGGCGGTGCGGCAGCATTGCCATGATGTCGCGAATATCAAAAATCGCCTTGCTCACCGTTCTCATCTCCCGTTGACGGAGTCATGTCCAGCAGTTTTTCGATCGCGGCCAGACGTTCGTCAAGCTTCGGCAAGCGCCGGATCCGCGCCACTTCCCGGCGCCACTCCCGCGCCGGTTGCGCCGGCTGCCCCGAGCCATACACGCCCGGTGCCGTCAGCGACTTGGTGACCATGGCCAGTCCGAGGACCACCACGTTGTCGACGATTTCCAGATGGCCGCCGATGCCGGCCGCGCCACCGATCATGCAGTTGCGGCCGATGGTGGTGGAGCCGGCGATGCCGACGCAGGCCGCAATCGCCGTGCCGGCGCCGATGCGGCAGTTGTGGGCGATCTGGATCTGGTTATCGAGCTTGACGCCGTCCTCGATGACGGTGTCATCGATCGCGCCGCGGTCGATCGTCGTGTTGGCACCCACTTCGACGTCGTCACCGATCACCACCCGACCCAGCTGCGGCACTTCGATCCAGCCGGCTCGGGTGCGCGCCAGCCCGAAGCCGCGGCCGCCGATCACGGCGACGGGCTGCATCCGTGCGCGGGCCCAGTGCCGGCATTCCGGGACGATGTAGACCTTCGCTTCAACGATCTCTGTGGTCATCGGAAGTATATATGTCT
>CAYPJK010000029.1:0-11115 GCA_964411025.1 uncultured Nevskia sp. | reverse complement strand
CGCGGCCGCCGATCACCGCGCCGGGCAGCAACCGTGCGCGGGCCCCGAGCCGGCAGTCCGGGCCGATGTAGACCTGCGCTTCAAGCCGTGCGCCGTCACCGATCACAGCTCCCCGGCGAACGATGCAGTTCGGACCGATGTAGCTGCCGGCACCGATCTCGACAGCGGCTTCGATCACCGCGCCGGGGCCGACGCCGCAGCCTTCGCCGAGCCGCGCGGACGGGTCGATCGTCGCGCTCGGGTGGAAGGCGGCCGGAAATTCCTCGGCGCGATCAAAGTCGCGGGCAACGGCGGCAAACGCCACCGCCGGGTCGGCCGCAACCAGGCGATTGCCGCCGAAACTGGCGGCATCCCGCGCGGTAACGATCACCGCGCTGGCCTGCGTCGTCGCCAGCTGGGGGCGAAGCTTGGGATCGGCGCAAAAACCGAGGCGTCCAGGCTGGCCAGGTGCCAGCGCGCAGACGCCGTCGATCAGCGTTGCCGGATCGCCACGGAGTTCAAGCCCGTGGCGCTCGGCCAGCACGCCCAGCGCAATGGCCGCAGTGGCTGCGGGCATCGGTCTGGCGGCGCGCGGCCTTACTTGCCGACGGTGCCGCCGAGCTTCTTGACCACGTCGTCGGTGATGTCGAGCGCGGTGGTCGAGTACACCGGGTCGGCGACGACCATGTCGATGCCCTTTTCCTTGGCCACGGCGACCACGGCATCACGGACCTTGCCGACGACGTCGTTGGTCAGTTCGCGCTGACGGGTCTGGGCATCTTCCTGGAACTTGCGGCCGGCCTGCGTCAGGTCGACCTGGCGGGCGGCCAGATCCTTTTCAGTCTTGGCCTGGGCGTCCGGGCTGATGGTGACGCGGTCGCGCTTGAACTTCTCGACGTCGGATTCGAACTGCTTCGACTGCGCTTCCAGATCCGACTTCCGCTTCGAGAACTCGGCGGTCATCTTGGAATCGGCCTGCTTGTACTGCGGCGACGCGCGCACGGCGTCGTCGAAGCGGATGGCGGCAACCTTCGATTGCGCCTGGGCCACCGTCGGAGCGGCAAACAGCGCCAGCGTGGCGCAGGTGGCAATGGCGGCAAGGATGCGGGACTGAATCATGTTGATCTCTCGTTGGGTTTCACAGGGTGCTGCAAGAAAGGGCGGCGGCGCTCGCGCGCTCAGAAGCCGGTGCCGAAGTTGATCTGGAAGGCGTCGGTGAAATCGCCGACCTGATCGTTCAGCGGGAAAGCGTAGCTCAGGCTCAGCAGGCCGAGGATCGGCGTGAAGAAGCTGAAGCTCAGGCCGTAGGCCTGGCGCAGGCTCGAGACCCGGAAATCACCGGGCTTGGCGTAGACGTTGCCCACGTCGAAGAACACGCTGGCGCGGGTGGTCTTGTTGTCGCTGACCACCGGGATCGGCAGTACCAGATCGTTCTGCGCGGTGGCGCGCAGGCGGCCGCCGAACGGGTTGTTGTTCGGGAAGTCGCGCGGCCCGAGCGAGCCATCGCGATAGCCGCGCACCGTGTTGGCACCGCCGGCGAAGTACAGCTCGTACGGCGGCACGTCGTTCTTCTTGCCGTAGCCGTCGACATAGCCGACGGTGGCGCTGTGCCGGGTGAAGAACTTGAACGGCAGCTGGATGTACTGCTCGTGCGAGACGCTGGCGTTGTAGAACGTCAGGTCGCTGAGCGGAATGTTGACGTCGAGATTGAAGCGCGTCAGCGCGCCCGCCGTGGCGAAGAAGGTGCGGTTGCGGGTATCGCGGGCGATACCGGTGCGCAGCTCGAACTCGGTGAACGAGGTGCCGTTGCGGATCACGAAATCGAGGATTTCGTTGCTCGATGCCCCGGGGAAAGTCTTCACCGCCGTCTGGCTGACACCGCCACCCAGACGCAGCGAGGTGAATTCCGACAGGGGGATGCCGTAGGTCAGATCGCCACCGACGACATTGGTGTCGAAGCCCGACGAAAAGCGGATCACCGACTGCGACTTGCGGAAGAACGCCGACACCGTCTGGCTGATGCCGTCCTGCGTGAAGTACGGATCGGTCAGGCTCACGGACACCGAGCGGTTGAAGCTGCTGGTGTCGGCCGACAGCTGCACGCGGTTGCCGGTGCCGAGGAAGTTGGTGTTGGTGATGCTGGCGTTGATCAGGAAGCCCTGGGCGCCGGAGAAGCCGACGCCGAACTGGATCGAACCCGGTGCGCGCTCCTTGACCTTGAACTCTATGTCGACAAGATCGTCGGAACCGGGCACCGGCTTGGTCTCGACCTCCGCCTCTTCGATGAACGGCAGACGGGCCAGACGGACGCGGGAACGCTCGACGGCGGTCTTCGAGAACGGCGCCGCTTCCAGCTGGCGCATCTCGCGGCGCAGCGTCTCGTCGTTGGTGCCGGTGTGGCCCTGGAAATTGATGCGCCGGATGTAGGCGCGCTTGCCGGGCTCGATGAAGTAGTTCAGCGCCACTTCGCGCTTGGGCTCGTCGACTTCCGGCAGCGGCGTGACCTTGGCGAACGCGTAGCCGATATCCGACAGCGCGCCTTCGATGCGGGTGCCCGATTCGGTGGCTTCCTTGCGCGAGAACGTCGAGCCGTCCTTGGTGGACGTCAGCGCATCGAGAAACTTTTCGTTGAGCACGATCTCGCCGGAGAACCGGTGGCTCGAGACCTTGTAGACGGCCCCTTCATCGACCGTCATCGTGATGTAGATGTCCTGCTTGTCGGGCGACAGCGCCACCTGCACCGACGACACGTTGAACTGCAGGTAGCCGCGGTCCTGATAGAACGAGCTGAGCCCTTCGAGATCGCCGCCAAGCTGCTGCTTGGAGTAGCGATCGGTCTTCTGGAACGGCATCCAGTTGGTCTTTTCCAGCTTCAGCTGGCTGAGCAGCACATCCTTCGGGAAGGCCTTGTTCCCGATGATGTTGATCTCCTTGATCTTGGTGACCTTGCCCTCGGTGACCTTGATGTTGATGTCGACGCGATTGTTCGGCAGCTCGGTGACCTTCGCCTCGATCGCCACGTCGTAGTAGCCGTTGGCGTAGTACTGGCGGCGCAGTTCCTGTTCGACCGAATCGAGCAGCGCCCGCTTGAACAGCTCGCCTTCGGCCAGTCCGGCTTCCTTCAGCGACTTGTTGAGATCGTCGCCGCCGACCTTCTCATTGCCTTCCAGCTTGAAGGTGGCGATCGCCGGACGTTCCTGAACCTTGATGACCAGGTCATCGCCGTCACGGGCCAGTTGCACGTCGAGAAACAGGCCGGAACTGTAGAGGCTGCGAATGGCGGTGCGCGACGCCGATTCGGTCATCTCGTCGCCGACCGACAGCGGGAAATAGGTCAGCACCGTGCCCAATTCCAGGCGCTGCAGACCCTCGGCGCGCACCTGCTTGATGACGAACGGCTCAAAGGCCCACGCAGCCGGCGAGGCGACGAGGATCGCGATCAGACTCAGCAGCGCTCCGCGTGCCGTGTAGCGTAGACGTTTCAGAACTCTTCCCCTCGTGAACCCAATGTCGTTGTCAGCCGATCACGCTGGCCACATCGTTGTAAAACGCCAGCCCCATCAGCAGCAGCAACAAGGTCATGCCGACCTGCTGTCCCGCCATCTGCACGCGATCCGACAGCGGCGAACCTTTCACCGCCTCGATCAGGCCGAACAGGATCTGCCCCCCGTCAAGCATCGGAATCGGCAGCAGGTTGAAGATACCGATGCTGACACTGACCAGTGCAACAAACGTCACGAACGCGACGAATCCGGCGCTGGCCGAAAAGCCCGCCGCTTGCGCGATCTGGATCGGTCCGCTGACGTTCTTAACCGACACTTCCCCGACCACCATCCGATACAGCAAGCGGAGGGTCAGGGCGGAAACCTGCCAGGTCTGGTTCAGTGCTGCCGAGGCCGCGGCGAGTGGATCCAGCCGCACTTCGGCGCGCAAATCCTGCCACAAATCACCCTGCCCCGCCACGCGCTGCACGGTGAATCCCATGCGTCCGACGACCTTGCTGCCGCTACCTTCGGAGCCGACGATGGCGGTCAGTTCCTGCTGTTGGCCGGCCCGCTCGATGCCGAACCGGATCGCCTGCCCCGGCCGCGCCGCCACCGCCCGGCGCAGCGCCTGGAACGATGCCACCGGCTCGTCATCGAGCCTCAGGACCTTGT
Organism: uncultured Nevskia sp.; assembly: GCA_964411025.1. GTDB lineage: Bacteria > Pseudomonadota > Gammaproteobacteria > Nevskiales > Nevskiaceae > Nevskia. The sequence goes on along the minus strand of CAYPJK010000029.1, from coordinate 6,979 downwards.
CGCCCGGCTGGAAGCCGGCCTGGGCCGCGGCACTGCCGGGCACCACGTCACCGACCACGGCGGGCAGCGGCGGATCAAACGGCGCCAGACCCAGATCCTCGAACAGCAGTGACGGATCGATGCGCACCGCGCTCAGGTCGACGTCGAGGCTGCGCGTCTGGCCATCGGTCGAACGCACGGTGAAGCGCGTCTTGCCATGGTTCAGCGCCTGATCCAGCAGTTCACCGCGCAGCACGGACCAGGTCGCGATCGGGTGGTCGTCGAGCGCGACGATCTGCTCGCCCGCGTGCAGGCCGGCACGCGCCGCCACGGTATTGGCGGGGGGCTCGTCGATCGCCGGCTTCATGCCGGGCACGCCGACCATGTACAGCAGCCAGTAGAAGGTGATCGCCAGCAGGAAGTTGAACGCCGGCCCGGCGGCAAACACGCCGATCCGCTTCCAGACCGATTGCCGGTTGAACGCGTGCGGCAGGTCCTGAGGTGGAATCACGACTTCGCTGTCGCGCTCGTCGAGCAGTTTCACGTAGCCGCCCAGCGGAATCATCGCGACGATGTACTCGACGCCGTCGCGGCCACGCCGTGACCACAGCGGCCGGCCGAAACCGATCGAGAATTTCAGCACCTTGATGCCGAACCGACGCGCGACCCAGAAATGGCCGAACTCGTGGAAGGCCACCAGGACGCCGATGGCAACGATGAAGGAACCGGCGGAATGCAGGGTATCGAGCATGGATCAGGGCCACGAAGGGAACGAAATCGCCGCTTCGACCGCGGCCGCCTCGATTGGGTTCATGCCCCGCCGCTCGATCACGTTCAGATGCCAGCCAGCAGCAGGCCCAGCGCCAGCACCGGCGCCGCCGCCAGCACGCTGTCGACCCGGTCGAGCACGCCGCCGTGGCCGGGCAGCAAGGTCCCGCTGTCCTTCACGCCGCGATGGCGCTTGAACAGGCTTTCGGTAAGGTCGCCGATGATCGACACGCCGATCACCAGCGCGCACAACAGCAGCAGCGGTAGCCAGTCGAACCGGCCGGCGCCGAATACCCACGGCGCCGACAGCGCCGCCACCAGCATCGCGGCGACGAAGCCGCCGATGGCGCCCTCGACCGACTTGCCGGGGCTGACCTCGACGGCCAGCTTGCGGCGGCCGAAACGACGGCCGGCGAAGTAGGCGCCGATGTCAGCCATCCAGACCAGTTCGAAGAGGAAGAAGATGCGTCGAGGGCCATTCGCCGCACCGTGCAGCAGCGCCAGCCCGAGCAGCGCCGGTACCAGCATCAGCAGGCCATAGACCGCCATCGTCGCGAGCGCCGGCGGCCGGCGACGAAAGTTGTCCGGATAGCCGCTGACCAGCCGCAGCGCATGAACCCACCAGGCTGCGCCGAGCACAAGCACGCCGACGGCCCGATCGAGCGTGGCCGCGTACCAGGCCAGCGCCAGGAAGGCGGCCACCAGCGCGAGGTAGCCGAAGCGGGCGGTCGAGGTGCGCAGGCCCATCAGCGCCGTCCATTCCCAGGCGGCGATCAGGCCGGGCCCGGCGAGGAACACGTACAGCCACGGCGTCGGAAACCAGATGATCGGCCCGAGGATCAGGGGCAGCAGGATCAAGGCGGTGATGACCCGCTGCTTCAGCATGGCATGTCCCTCAGCTGGCTTCCGGCACGCGGCCGTAGCGACGGTCGCGCGAGGCGTACCAGGAAAGTGCGGCGGCGAATGCGGCTTCGTCGAAGTCGGGCCACAGGGTGTCGACCAGATGAAGCTCGGTATACGCGAGCTGCCGCATCAGGAAGTTCGACAGCCGCTTCTCGCCGCCGGTGCGGATCAGCAAGTCAGGATGTGGCAGGTCGGCAACCGACAGCCGGGATTCGATCGCCTGCGGGGTGATCGGCAGGCCGTCACGACACAGGCTGCTGGCCGCCTGGGCAATATCCCAATGCCCCCCATAACCGACCGCGATGACCAGCTGCAGACCGCTGTTGTCGCGGGTCAGCGTCTCGGCGTCGTGCATCAGTGTCTTGAGCTCGGCCGGGAACTCGGCGTGATCGCCGATGAAGCGCATGCGGACGCCGCTGCGGTGCAGGCTGCCGACCTCGCGCCGCAGCGTGCGCACGAACAGGCTCATCAGCAGCGACACCTCGGAGAGCGGCCGCTGCCAGTTCTCCTGGCTGAACGCGAACAGCGTCAGCGCCCTGATGCCCGCCTGATGCGAAGCCCGCACGATGCGGCGTGCCGAGCGCACGCCCACCTGGTGGCCGTAGGCGCGCGGTCGCAGGCGTTGTTTCGCCCAGCGGCCATTGCCGTCCATGATGACGGCGACGTGCGCCGGAATCCGCGCATCCGGCAGATTCGGTAGCTCGCAGGTCATCCGACCGCCATCAGCTCTTTTTCTTTCGCGTTCATGGTTTCATCGGCTTTGCCGATGAACTGGTCGGTGAGCTTCTGGATCGCCGCTTCGGCGCCCTTTTCCTCGTCCGCCGTGATGATCTTTTCCTTGGCCAGTTCCTTGATCGACTGGTTGGCGTCGCGCCGCACGTTGCGGATCGCCACCCGCGCGTTCTCGGTTTCCGACTTCACCACCTTGACCAGGTCCTTGCGGCGCTCCTCGGTCAGCGGCGGCATGTTGATGCGGATCGTGGTGCCCGCCGTGTTCGGCGTGATGCCAAGGTCGGACGCAAGAATCGCCTTCTCGATGGCGCCGATCATGTTGCGGTCCCAGGGCGCGATCGAGATCGTGCGGGCGTCCTCGACGACCACGCTGGCCACCTGCGACAGCGGCGACTCCGAGCCGTAGTAGTCGACCCGCACGTGGTCGAGGATGGCCGTTGAGGCACGGCCGGTGCGGAGCTTGGAAAACGAGGCCTTCAAGCCATCGACGGTCTTCTGCATGCGAGCCGTCGCGTCTTTCTTGATGTCTTCGATCATCGGTTCAGTTCCGGGGACAACGGTTCAGGTACGGGATACAGGGTGACAGGTCACGGCGCCGACAGGCACCCGTGATGAGCGGCGCAGGCCGGGCGACGGGCCAAGAAACGGCTCAGACCTTGACCAGCGTGCCCAGCGAATTGTCGCCGGTGACGATGCGCAGCAAGGCTTTCGGGCGGTCCATGTCGTAGACCTTCAGGCGGATCTTGTGGTCGCGGCACAGCACCAGCGCGGTCTGGTCCATGACGCCAAGCCGGCGGTCGAGCGCCTCGTCGTAAGTCAGTTCGGCGTAACGGGTGGCGGTCGGGTCCTTTTTCGGATCGGCCGTGTAGACACCGTCGACCTTGGTCGCCTTCAGCATCAGATCGGCGGAAATCTCGATCGCGCGGAGCGCTGCGGCCGAATCGGTGGTGAAGAACGGATTGCCGGTGCCGGCCGCGAACACCAGAACACGGCCCTTCTCGAGGTGGCGGATGGCCTTGCGGCGGATAAAGTCCTCGCAGACTTCGTTGATCCGGATCGCCGACTGCACGCGGGCTTCGAGGCCGACCCGCTCGATGGCGTCCTGGATCGCCAGCGCGTTGATCACCGTCGCCAGCATGCCCATCTGGTCGCCGGTCACGCGGTCCATGCCGGCGCGGGCCAGGCCTTCGCCGCGGAAGATGTTGCCGGCACCGACGACCAGCGCAACCTGAACGCCGAGATCGACGATCTCCTTCAGTTCATCGGCCAGGAAACTCATCACCGACGGCGAGATGCCGAAGCCGAGATCGCCCATCAGCGCTTCGCCGGAAAGCTTCAGCAGGATGCGCTTGTAGGCCGGCCGGGCCGGTTCAGCGGCGGTCTGTTGATTCAATGACGGGGCTCCGGGTCAGTCAGCTGTGGGGATCGCCGGCCGTCAGACCGAATGCCACTTTTCATTCAGGCACTTGCTTCAAACAGACGACCCGCGGCAGCAGGTGGGTTCAGCTACCAAAAGGCCCCGTTTCCGGGGCCTCGAACACCACTACTTTACCTGAATTTCAGGTTCCCACGCGGTGTCAGACCTGGGTGGCGGCGGCCACTTCGGCTGCGAAATCGGTGGTCTTCTTCTCGATGCCCTCGCCGACCGCAAGGCGGACGAAACGCGCCACGCTGGCGTTCTTGGCCTTCAGCAGTTTCTCGACGGTCTGGTCCGGGTCCTTGACGAACGGCTGGCCGACCAGCGTGATGTCGTTGACGAACTTGGCGATCTTGCCGGTCGCCATCTTGGCGAGAATCTCGGCCGGCTTCGGCTTGTAGCCGCCGCCAAACTTCTTCTTCACGCCGGCGTACTCGTCGTCCCAGTTCTTCTTGCCTTCGGCGTCGAGCGAGTCGTAGTGGCCGTTGCTGCGCTCGGCGTCCATTTCTTTCAGGAAGCCGCCGAAACGGTCGGACTCGGCCTGCGCCTCGGCCTGCTCGCGGGCCATGGTTTCTTCGATGACGCGCTTTTCGGCTTCGACGACGTCGGCCGGAATCTGCGTGGTGTCGAGGAAGCGCGGCGCGCTGGCGGCCACATGCATGGCCAGATCGCGGGCCAGTTCCTCGTCGCCGGCGTTCAGCGCCACGACAGCGCCGATCTTCGAGCCGTGCAGGTAATAGCTGATCGGGCCGGCGGCCTTCTTGATGATCTCGAAGCGGCGCACGGTGATGTTCTCGCCGATCTTGGCAACCAGGCCGCGGCGGATTTCCTCGATCGTCTGGCCGTCAGCGGCCTTCAGCGCCAGCAGGTCGGCCAGCGCCGCAGGGCGGGCAGCCAGGGCGGCCTTGGCGGCGGCATCGCCGAGCGCCTTGAAGTCGTCGCCCTTCGACACGAAGTCGGTTTCGCTGTTGGTCTCGACCAGCACGATGGCATCGGTGCCGACGGCGATCGAGATCACGCCTTCAGCGGCCGTGCGGCTGCCCTTCTTGTCGGCCTTGGCCATGCCATCGACGCGCAGCTTTTCGGCCGCCGCGTCGACATTGCCACCGGTCGCCTCAAGCGCCTTCTTGCAGTCGCTCATGCCGGCGCCGGTACGGTCGCGCAGTTCCTTGACGAGGGCAGCAGTGACGGGAGTGCTCATGTCGGTTCAACCTTGATTCGAATGTGGGGAAGGTAGCGTCGTCTAGCGACGATACGGTGTTCGTGTGTCAGCCCCGGAACAGCTCCGGCTGGCTGATCCCGGAACGCGAAACGGCGCTGTCGCGCCGCCTCGCCTGCTCCGGGATGTGACGCGGCGGAAAGCCTCCGCCGCGCCGTGCAGCATCAGGCGTCGGCACGCTCGCCGCGGCCACCCGGCTTGCCCGAACGCGGGCGGCGCGGACGCGCCGGGGCAGCGTCGTCGTCACCGGCGGTGGCGAACTCCTCGGCGCGGACATTGACGGTGTTGGTGCCACGGCCCTCGATGATCGCGTCGGCAATGCACTGGGTGTAGACCTTGATCGCGCGGATCGCGTCGTCGTTGCCCGGGATCACGTAGTCGATGCCGTCCGGGTTGTTGTTGGTGTCGACCACGGCAATGATCGGAATGCCGAGCTTCTTGGCTTCCGACACGGCGATCTTTTCGTAGCCGGTGTCGATGATGAACAGCGCGTCCGGCAGCGCCGGCATGTCCTTGATGCCGCCCAGCGAGCGCTGCAGCTTTTCCAGCTCGCGGGTGAACAGCAGCTGTTCCTTCTTCGACAAGCGGTTCACGGTGCCATCGGCGACCTGCTTTTCCATCTCGTGCAGGCGCTTGATCGAGCCCTTCACGGTCTTGAAGTTGGTCAGCGTGCCGCCGAGCCAGCGCTGGCTGACATGCGGCATGCCGGCGCGCACGGCTTCGTCGCGGATCGCGTCACGCGCAGCGCGCTTGGTGCCGACGAACAGGATGCGGCCACCGTTGGCGGCCAGCTTGCCGGCGAAATTGCAGGCGTCCTTGAGCAGCGGCAGCGTGTTCTCAAGGTTGATGATGTGAATCTTGTTGCGGTCGCCGAAGATGTAGGCCTCCATCTTCGGGTTCCAGTAACGGGTGCGGTGTCCGAAGTGGACGCCGGCTTCCAGCAGCTGACGCATCGTGATCGACGACATGGTGCAATCTCCTTGGGTTGGGCTGACCGCGCAACGTGGAATCCGCGAGCGTTGATCGCTCGATGGACACCCAGGGACGTGCGCGGATGAGATCGCGAAATCGGGCAAAATCTGCTTGCATTTCGCGTCGTTGCCTTGCGGCGGCGCGCTTTATACCATAGGCGGCTGTCGGCTTACCACCCGCACCGCGGCCCCATCTGCATCGGGCGCAGCCTTCGCCCACGCCCTCCCTCACGCAGCAGGCACGCACGAACATCATGTCGGTCACCATCAAGAACCCGGAAGAGCGCGACGGCATGCGCGCGGCCGGCAAGGCTGCCGCATCGGTCCTCACCATGATCGCGCCGCACGTCAAGGCCGGCGTGACCACCGAGGAACTCGACCGCATCTGCCACGACTACATCGTCGACACGCTCAGGGGCGTGCCGGCCCCGCTGGGTTATGGCGGCGGCGGCGGCCGGATGCCGTTCCCGAAGTCGATCTGCACCTCGATCAACCACGTGGTCTGCCACGGCATTCCGGCCAACAAGGCGCTGAAGCGCGGCGACGTCATCAACATCGACATCACCGTCATCAAGGACGGCTGGCACGGCGACACCAGCCAGATGTTCTACATCGGCGAGCCGTCGATCCTGGCGCGCCGGCTGACCGAAACCACCCGCGACGCGATGCTGGCCGGCATCCGCAAGGTGCGGCCCGGCGCCCGCCTCGGCGACATCGGCGCAGCCGTGCAGACAATCGCCGAAGCGCGCGGCTACTCGGTGGTGCGCGACTACTGCGGCCACGGCATCGGCCGGGTATTCCACGAAGACCCGCAGGTCGTCCATTACGGCCGGCCGGGCACCGGCATGGAACTGGTGCCGGGCATGACCTTCACGATCGAGCCGATGCTCAACGCCGGCCGCTGCGAAGTGAAGCTGCTGCCGGATGGCTGGACCGTCGTCACCAAGGATCATTCGCTGTCGGCGCAATGGGAGCACACCGTGCTCGTGA
>CAYPJK010000028.1:0-14114 GCA_964411025.1 uncultured Nevskia sp. | reverse complement strand
GATGCTGTGGCCGGCGGCGTGCAGCGCATCGAGCGCCGGCACCGCGAATGCCGGGGTGCCGGCAAAGATCAGTTTCATGCGCGGAGCACCGGGTCGTAGAGCGCTTCGACCTCGACCAGCAGATCGCGGCGGGAGATGTCGGCCAGCACCGTCAGGCGCGGGCATTCGGCCGGGAACAGGCGGCCGGCCAGCGCTTCGACCTCGGCCAGATCGCCGGCGCGGCGCACGTAGATCTTCAGCGCCGCCGCCTGCAGGCGCTGCCCGCCGATGCCTTCGGCGCGGGCAATCAGGGCGTCGAGGTTCAGCGCCAGTTCGCGCAGCTGCGCGCCGGTGTTCTCGGGATGCTTGGTCTCGTGCCCGACAACCGCTGCCGTGCCGGACACGAACAGCTGGCCCCAAGGCATCAGCATGGCGCGGGAAAAGCTGGGGCTGACCGGGCCGTAGGCGCGCGGATATTCGTAGGCCGGCACCTGGCGCGGGTTCTCGATCCGCGTGCCGCCGACCTTGGCCGCGAGCAGGAACACGGTGAGCCGTTCGGGGGCTGTCTGCAGGCCGATGGCGGTGGCTGCGGGCAGCGGCTGGCCGGGGTCCAGTGCAGCGGCGCGGCCGACGCAGAAGCGGCGGTAGCGTTCGTCGTCGCCGGCGCCGTCGTTGATCGCGCCGAGGTAGTGCCAGATCTTCACCGGGTGCGGATAGCCACTGCCGGCCAGCAGCGCGGCGATCTGCCGGTAGACCGCCGTGGCTGCGGCCTCGATGCCGCCGTGCGCGGCTTCGTCGAGCACCCATTCGGCGTACAGCAGCTCGCCGTCTTCGGCGATCGCTGCGCCGCAGGCATTGCTGCGCCGCACCGGCCGGGCTGCGTCCCAGTGTTCCCACACGGTGCCGCCGCCGTGGGCCGGCAGCGCCAGCGGCAGCGCTGCATCGGCTACCGCAGCGCGCTGGGTGCCGGCGGCCTGGCAGGCGAAATGCGCCAGCCGTTGCGGATGCGCGATGCCCGGATCGGTCGAGTAGCGGATGCGGATCGGCGGTGGCGCGTCGACGGCGCGCGGGGGCTGGCTGGGCAAGGGCTTCGGCAGGGGCGTTAAGTGGCGCTAGTTTACGGGCCGACCGGGGTGCAAGCACGGCAGGCGGGCATCGCCCATTGACCGACCGCCATTGGCCTCTATAGTCCCGGAAACCTTCGGATCAGGCCCGACCTCATGATCAGCTTCCGCTCCGCCGACACCCGTGGTTTCGCCGAGCACGGCTGGCTCGACAGCCACCACAGCTTCTCTTTCGGCAGCTGGCACGATCCGGCGTACATGGGCATCGGCGCGCTGCGGGTACTGAACGACGATCGCGTGGTCGGCGGTGCCGGCTTCCCGCCGCATTCGCATCGCGACATGGAAATCATCACCTACGTGCTCGGCGGCGCGCTGCGGCACAAGGATTCCACCGGCGGCAGCTCGGACCTGAAGCCCGGCGAACTGCAGGTGATGACCGCCGGCCGCGGCATCGCCCACAGCGAGATGAACGCCGACGGCGTGAAGCCGGTGCACTTCCTGCAGATCTGGATCGAGCCTTCGGTACGCGGTGCCGCGCCCGGCTATCAGCAGCGGGCGCTCGACATTCCGGCGCTGAAAGCCGGCTTCAGCCTGGTGGCGGCGCCGGACGGCGAGGGCGCGCCGTTCCGGCTGCTGCAGGACGCCCGGCTGTCGATTGCCTGGCCGTCGGCCGGCCAGCAGGTCGGCACGGCGCTGCGGGCCGAGCGGCAGCACTATCTGCACGTCGCGCGCGGGGCCGTGCGGATCGGCGAGCAGCCGCTGAATGCCGGCGATGCGGCGCTGCTGACCCAGGAATGCCAGCTGGCGCTGACCGCAACGGCCGACGCCGAACTGCTGCTGTTCGACCTCGCGGCCTGAGCGGTCTCAGCCGCGCAGGCTGATCACTGGCCAGCCGCGCCGTTCGGCCTCGGCGCGCAGTACCGGATCGGCGTCGACGGCATGCGGCAGGTCGGTGAATTCCAGCAGCGGCAGGTCGTTGCGCGAATCGCTGTAGCCGTACAGGCGCTCGAAGCGGACCGGGTGGGCCGCCAGCCAGGCCTTGAGATTGGTGACCTTGTCGTCGCGGAAATTCGACAGGCGGATGCGGCCGGTGAAGCGCGCGCCGTCGCGCTCCGGCTCGGTGGCCAGCAGATGGCGCACGCCGAGATGGGCGGCGATCGGCTCGACAATGAAGCGGTTGGTCGCCGTCGTGATCAGCAGCTCGTCGCCCTGCTCGCGGTGCCGGGCCAGCAGCGCCGGTGCATCGCGCGACACGATCGGCGCGATGCATTCGGCGACGAAGCGCTGACGCAGCGTTTCCATCGTCGCCAGCGGGTGCAGCGTCAGGGGCTTCAGCGAGAACGCCGCAAACTCGTGGATGTCGAGCGTTCCGGCAGCGTACTGATCGTAGAAGCGCTGGTTCTCGCGGCTGTAGTAGTCGCGGTCGACCAGTGCGTGGTCGACCAGGTACTGGCCCCAGAGATAGTCGCTGTCGCCGTTGAGCAGGGTGTGGTCGAGGTCGAAGACGGCAAGGTTCATGGGCGATCGGGCGAAGCGGAAGGGCCTGCCCGGCAACCGGCGGGGCGATGGCGCGGGGAGTTTGCCGCAGGCGCGAACGCTGTGAAAGAATCCGGGCCTGAACATCCGCTTGAAAAGTGCTTCCAAGTGATTGACGCCGATGGATTTCGTCCGAACGTCGGGATCATCCTGACGCACCCCGATGGCCGCGTGCTGTGGGCCAAGCGGATCGGTCAGGACGCCTGGCAGTTTCCGCAGGGCGGCATCAAGTTCGGCGAAACGCCGGAGCAGGCGCTGTACCGGGAACTGGAAGAGGAACTCGGCCTGGGTCACCAGCACGTGCAGTGCCTTGGCGTCACGTCCGGCTGGCTCAGCTATCGCCTGCCGTCACGGCTGATCCGCCGGGGCCGGCGGCCGATCTGCATCGGCCAGAAGCAGAAGTGGTTCCTGCTGCGGCTGACCGGCTGCGAGTCAACTGTCTGCTTCACCCGCTGCGATCGGCCGGAGTTCGATCACTGGCGCTGGGTAGATTACTGGCATCCGCTGAGCGAGGTGGTGTCGTTCAAGCGCGAGGTGTATCTCGGCGCGCTGCGCGAACTGGCGCCGCTGATCGGCGCGCCGGCACAGCCGGCCGCGACGGGACGCGTCACGCCGGCGGACCGGGGTTTCCGGGCTCAGTAGTAGCGGTACTCGACGCCGCCCTGCACCAGCCGTGGGGCGCCGGGCACGATGCCGCGGGTGCGATCGACGATGTACACCCGGTCGAACAGGTTCTTCACCGCGAAGAACACGCCGAAGCCGGTGTTCGGTGCCGCATAGTTCAGCGCCAGATTCCAGACCGTGGTGCCGGAGATCTTGCCGACCTGCCCGTTGCCGTTGGCGGCCGGCGTGTCGGTGTTGGCGAAATCGCTGAACTGTCGGCCGATGTAGACCGCTTCCAGCCGTCCTTCGAAGCCGGCGTTGTGGCTGTAGCCAAGCGTCGAGGTCAGCGTGTGGCGCGCGGCGTACGGCAGTCGGCGGCCGGGTGCCGAGCCGGCCACGGTGGCGCCGTTGCTGACCTGGGTCAGCGCGGTTTCCTGGTCGGCCGTCGGCAGCGCCGTCCAGGCCAGTTCGACGAACGGATTGTGGGCGCCCGGCAGCCAGCTGCCGATGTCGGCGCGGCTGCTCAGCTCGAAGCCTTCGTACAGCGTTTCGCCCTGTGCCAGCGGCACGCTGCCGCCGGCGATGTTGCCGACCGCGATCTGATTCTTGAAATCGTTGCGGAAGTAGGTGCCTTCGATGCGCAGGCCGTTGACCGGCCGCGCCCGGACGCCGGCCTCGAAGTTGATGCTCGATTCGGCGTTGACGTCGACCGCGACGCCGGAGTTGTCGACGATGTCTTCGGTGCGCGGCGGGGCGAAGCCCTTGTGGATGCCGGTGTACAGCGTGGTCCGCTCGTTGACGGCGTAGGAGCTGCTGAACGAGTAGAGCACGCGGGTCAGGTCGGCCTTGCCGTCGGCACCGGTGACGACGTTGGTGCGCTCGTAGTTGACGTGCTCGACGCGGATGCCGGGCGCAAGCGTGAACGCGCCGATCTTCACCTCGTTCTGCGCATAGCCGCTGATCGCATCGGTATCACGCTGGTTGTCTTCGGCGATGGTGCCGCTGCGCGCCGTCGGCGAACTGCCGTTGACCTGCAGGCGGTCCTGCCGCTCGAAGTGGTAGCGGACGCCGGTCTGCAGTTCGTGTTCGATGCCGAACGCCGTGTAAGGCAGCGTCAGGCGCGGTTCGATGCCGGCGTTGTAGTAGTCGCGCAAACGGCCCTGCACCGAGTTGCAGGCTGCGGAGTCGACCGCGTTGCCGGCCAGGCGGGCATCGCGGAAGGCGTTGCCGCACTGGGTGTCGGTGGTTGTCGAGCTTTGCCGCCACCAGTTGCGCGCGAAGTTCGCGAAGTAGGCGTTGGTGGTCAGGCGCGCGCGGCCGAGGGTCCAGTCGTCGGTCAGCGAAGCGCCCCAGCGGTAGGCGTCGAAGTAATCGTTCTCGAACGGGTTGTAGCGTGCGCCGAAGTTGCGGTACTCGGCGTCGGTCAGGCCGGAGTAGCTGACCTGCGAATTTTCCCGGTAGTAGTTGGCGCGCGCGATCAGCGTGTGATCGCCGGTCACCGCGACGACGCCCTTGTAGTTCACGTCGTCGATCGCGAGATCGGTGTTGTCTCGGGCGCCGTTCGATTGCTTGCGGACGTAGTCGAAACGGTGGCCGTCCAGGCTGACGGTACCGTGGCCGGCGAAGTAGTCGCGGTTGCCGCCGGCCAGCGACAGGCCGCCGGTCAGCGTCTTGCTCGGGATCGGCGTGATGTAGTTGATGACGCCGCCGATGGTCTGCGGGCCGTAGAGGTTGACGGCTGCGCCTTTCAGCACTTCGATGCGGTCGAAGCGTTCGATCGGCGGGTGGTAGTAGCTGGCGTTGTCGCCATAGACGCCGTAGGTGAGCGGGATCCCGTCTTCGAGCAGCAGCACCTTGGTCGAGCGCGTGGGGTTCAGTCCGCGGATGCCGATGTTCGGCCGCAGGCCAAACCCTTCCTCGTCGCGCACGCTGACACCGGGAAGCTTGCGTAGCGCTTCATTGGTGGTGAACACGCGGCTGGCGCGCAAGGTGTCGGCATCAAGCACTTGCGCCGAGCCGGCGGTCCGGGCCAGGTCATCCGGCTCGCCGACGATGGTCACGGCCTTCAGGACCACCGGCGTTTCGGTCTTTTCACTCGTCGCGGCAGCTGCAGTCGCTGCTGGCGTGGCTTCCTTGTTGGTCTCGGCGGCCGGCTCGGCGAGCGCGGTCGATGACACGGCGAGGACGAGCCCCAGCCAGCCAGCGTTCTGCATGTCTTCTCTCTCTTCTCAGATGTGTCGGACACCAGCACGGCACCGCGCGTGATGTCCTCGGATGCGCTCGCCGCCGATGCTGGCGGGCCGCGCTTGTCGTGGCGATCGACGGGTGCGGAATGACCCGCGTTGTCGAACGCATGCGAGACGTTATCCGATGCGATATCGATTGACAATCATTCTCATTAAGCTTTAAGTTTCGCGACATGATCATCTGCGTCTGCAAGGCCGTTTCCGACAAGACCATCCGCCGCTCGGTCGAGCAGGGCGATGTGATCTCCCTGCGCGACCTCAGCCGTGAAACCGGGCTCGGCACTTGCTGTGGCAAGTGTGTGCCGGCGGCGCGGTCGACGCTGGCTCAGGCGCTCTCCGCACTGCCGGCGACGTCGTCGATCCACGCCGAGCTCGGCCTGCCGAGCGGCGCGCAGCTGGCCTGCTGATTCCACGCCTTTCCGGCGCCGGCACCCTGGCGGTAATTGGGAATCACACGCAAAATCGTTCAAAAGAACAGCAAAAACAACAAGTTAATCTTGTTCGTCTGGCTCGGGCTGCCTATACTTCCGGCGCCCCCCAAACCGGACCTACGACCATGCGCGGCGACGCCAAAGTCCTTGAATTCCTGAATCTCGCGCTGAAAAACGAGCTGACGGCCGTCAACCAGTACTTCCTCCATGCACGGATCTTCGGCAATTGGGGGCTGAAGAAGCTGGAGAAGTACGAGTACGGCGAGTCGATCGACGAGATGAAGCACGCCGACAAGCTGATCAAGCGCATCCTGTTCCTGAACGGGCTGCCGAACCTGCAGGACCTCGGCAAGCTGTACATCGGGGAAGACGTCAAGGAAATCCTCGAGTGCGACCTGAAGCTGGAATACGAGGCGCACCCGCTGTATCGCGACGCAATCGCCCACTGCGAAGTGGTGAAGGATTACGTGACCCGTGAACTGCTGGTGGCGATTCAGGAGAGCGAGGAGCATCACATCGACTGGATCGAGGAGCAGCTCGGCCTGATCGAGAAGATCGGCATCCAGAATTACATGCAGTCAGCGATGGGCGAGATCGGCGAAAGCTGAAGCCGCTCAGCCGCAATAAAAAAGCCCGCATGCAAAGCGGGCTTTTCTCTTGGTGTTGGCGGACGCCAGCCATTCAGAACGGCTTGACGATCACCAGGATCACCATCGCCACCAGCAGCAGCGCCGGAACCTCGTTGATCAGCCGGTAGAACCTGTGGCTCCTGGTGTTCTGCCGTGCGGCGAACTTGCGCATCAGCCCTTTCAGCCAGCCGTAGTAGCCGGACAGAAGCACGGCCAGCAGGATCTTCAGGTGCAGCCAGCCGCCGCTCTGGAAATATCCGGGGTTGGTGACCAGCAGCGCGATCGCGAACACCCAGGTGCCGATCATCGCGATCAGACCGATGCCGTAGAGCTTCCGCTCCATCACGCAGAAGCGGGCGTGCTCGGCTTCGGCAGTGACCTCGCAGTGATAGACGAACAGCCGCGGCAGGTAGAACAGCGCGGCGAACCACGACACCACGAAAATCACGTGGAAAGACTTGAGCCAGAGCATGGTCGAAGGCCGGAATTGAAGGTGGGGACGCACGGTATCATCGCGGCCCGCATGGCGGGATGTCAGGAGCGTGAGACGTGATCGAAGTCGGAATCGTCGGCGGCACCGGGTATACGGGCGCCGAATTGCTGCGGCTGCTGGCCGTGCATCCGGGCGTGCGCCTGAAGGTGCTGACCTCCCGCGCCGAGGCCGGCAAGCGTGCTGACGCCTGGTTCCCGCAGCTGCGGGGGCGGGTCGATCTGAGCTTCACCGCGCCGGATGACGATGCGCTGGCCGCCTGCCAGGCGGTGTTCTTCGCCACGCCGCACGCCACCTCGATGAAGCTGGCACCGGCACTGATTGCACGCGGTGTCCGTGTGGTCGACCTGTCGGCCGATTTCCGCATCCGCGATGCCGCCGTGTTCAAGCGCTGGTACGCGCATGACCACGCCAGCCCTGAACTGCTGGAAGAGGCGGTCTACGGCCTGCCGGAGGTGAATCGCGACGCGATTCGCGGCGCCCGCCTGGTCGCCGCCGCCGGCTGCTATCCGACGGCGACGCAGCTCGGCTTCCTGCCGCTGGTCGAAAGCGGCCTGATCGACACCCAGACGCTGATCGCCGACTGCAAGTCCGGCGTCAGCGGTGCCGGTCGTGAAGCCAAGGTCGGCTCGCTGTTCGCCGAATGTGCCGACACGATGATGGCCTACGGTGTGGCCGGACATCGCCATCTGCCGGAAATCGAGCAGGGCCTGACGCGGGCTTCGACCGGCCCGGTGCGGCTGACATTCGTGCCGCACCTGACGCCGATGATTCGCGGCATCCACGCCACGCTGTATGGCCGGTTGCTGAACCGGGACATCGACCTGCAGGCGCTGTTCGAGTCGCGCTACCGCAATGAACCGTTCGTCGATGTGCTGCCGGCCGGTACGCATCCCGAAACCCGGTCGGTGCGCGGCTCCAACCTGTGCCGGATCGCGGTCCATCGTCCGCAGGGCGGCGACACGGTGGTGGTGCTATCGGCAATCGACAATCTGGTCAAGGGCGCGGCCGGCCAGGCCGTGCAGTGCTTCAACCTGATGTTCGGCTTTGACGAGCGCACGGCGCTCGACGGCATGCCGCTGTCGCCCTGATGGCGGATCCGCGGCATCGGGTTGTTGTCACTACCGACCGCCCTGCGCGGCGGCGGGCCCTCTATGCGGCCGTCGTTGCGCTCACGCTGCTCGGGGCATTCGCGCTGTACCGCTACTCGCGGGCGTCGGCAGTGTCGGACTTCGAGGCCGCCACCGGCGAGCGTGACCGCCTGATCGATGAACGCCGGCAGCTGATGCGCGAATTGCGCGTCGCGAAGGCGGAAGCCGACAGCCTGCGCAACCAGGTGGCCTACCTGAGCCGCTCGCAGCAGATCGACGACAACGCCTGTGTCGCGGTCAAGCAATCGCTGAGCCGATTGCAGGCGGAATCGGCGGATCTGCGCGAGCAGCTGGCGTTCTATCGCGGCATCGTGTCGCCGCAGGAATCGCAGGCCGGCGTGCGGGTCTACGAGTTCCGGATCACCGCGCTGAAGACGGCACGCAATACCTATCGTTACGATCTGGTGCTGATCCAGCCGGTGCGCAGCGAAAAGCGTGTCGGCGGGCAGGCGCAGGTGGTCATCGAAGGGCTCAGGAACCGTCAGAAGCAGCGGCTGAAGCTGTCCGAGGTGGCCCTGAACGGTGATGGAAATCTGGTATTTTCATTCAAGTATTTCGAAGAGTTCAGCGGCGAACTGCGATTGCCCGCTGACTTCCGGCCGCTGAGAATCCTCGTCAGTTTGCAGCCCGGCGGCGACGGTCGGCCGGGCCTCGAAGACGAATACGAGTGGGCCAAGATCCTTCAGGAGACCGACGAGCCATGAGGAAATTCCTGCGCGGCGACGCCGAGGGCGGCGGCAAGAACGCCATGGTCGATTCACTGATCGGCCGCCACACCGAAATTCTCGGTGACGTGCGCTTCTCCGGCGGCCTGCATCTGGATGGCCGCATCAAGGGTGCTGTGACCGCGTCCGGCGGCGAAGCCGCGAACACCTTTTCGGTCAGCGAGGCCGGCGCGGTTGAAGGCGATATCCGGGTGCCGAACGTGATTCTCAATGGCACGGTGATCGGCAATGTCCACGCCAGCAACAAGCTGGTGCTGAACGCCAAGGCCCGCGTCAACGGCGATGTTCATTACAAGGCCTTGCAGATGGAGGCGGGCGCCACCATCAACGGGCAATTGGTGCACGATACGGGTGCATCCGCTGCGTCAACGCGGTCCGAGTCAGCGGTACTCGACATTCAGGATGCGCGCCGCGGCAAGCTGGGCTGAAGTCTCACTGGAGATTGACGATGGACGGCAACGATGTGCTGGCAACTGCTGAAACCGAAGTGGTGTTCACCACGGCGGCGGCCAACAAGGTGCGCGAGTTGCTGGAGGACGAAAATAATCCGGCGCTGAAGCTGCGCGTGTTCGTCACCGGCGGCGGCTGCTCGGGCTTCAAGTACGGTTTCACCTTCGACGAGAACCTGGAAGATGGCGATCTGTCGGTCGAGAACGGCGGCGTGACGCTGCTGGTCGACCCGATGAGCCTGCAGTACCTGAGTGGCGCGGAGATCGACTACAAGGACGATGTCGACGGCGCGCAATTCGTGATCCGCAATCCGAACGCCACGACTACCTGCGGTTGCGGCTCGTCGTTCTCGGTCTGATCGAGTTCAGACCCTTCAGGCAGGTGCCGCGATGCAGAGCGGCGCCGTTCCGGTTCTTCAGGTCCCCAGCAGTACCGAACCGAGCGAGGCTTCACGGCGGGCACCGGTCACGCTGGGCAGATTGCCGGGCAGTCCGCGCAGACGGCGCATCGCCAGCCATGCAAACGCGGTGGCCTCGATCAGGTCGGGCGCCAGCCCGTAGGCGGCGCTGGTGTCGACAGCGGCCTCCGGCAACGCTACGGCCAGTTGTTCCAGCAAGTGGGCATTTCGCGCGCCACCGCCGCAGACGATCAATCGCCCAGTCCCGATCTGCGCCGCACGCACGGCGGTCACGACGCTACGCACTGTGAGCTGCGCGAGACTGGCCTGTACATCCTCGGGCTTCAGTTGCAGCAGGGCCGGGTAGCGTTGCAGCGCCCAGCCGAGCCGGAAGTAGTCGCGGCCTGTGCTCTTCGGTGCCGGCAGCGCGAAGTACGGATCGGCCAGCAGCGCCGCGAGCAACGCTTCATCCGGAATGCCCTGCGCCGCGAATGCGCCGCCTTCGTCGAAGGGCTGACCAGTGCAACGCTGGGTCCACTCGTCCATCAAGCCGTTGGCGGGCCCGGTATCGAATCCGATCACGTCACCGCGGCCGCCGGCCGGCAAGACGGTGATGTTCGCGATGCCGCCCAGGTTCAACACGCAACGGGCTTCCGTGGCATGCGAGAAAAGCGCGCGATGGAAGGCCGGGACCAGCGGAGCGCCCTGGCCGCCCAGTGCGACGTCAAGGCGGCGGAAATCGGCCACTGTTGCAATGCCGGTTGCGGCGGCGATGCGATTCGCGTCGCCCATCTGCAGCGTCTGGCCGGCGGGCCCGTCATGGAACATCGTCTGGCCATGGCTGCCAATGGCCTTGATCGTCAACGGATCAGCGCCGCAGCGATCCAGCAGCGCGACGGCGGCATCGGCAAAGGCTTCGCCGATCGCGACGTCGAGTGCTGTGAACTCGCGCAGCGTGATGGCGGGCTGGTCGATCGAGATTTCGAGCAACCGTCGGCGCAGAGCCGCCGGGTAGGGATGGTGAAGCTGGCCGACCAGCGCTGCGACGCGATCCCCGTCAAATTCGACGATGACGCCATCGATGCCGTCTAGGCTGGTGCCCGACATCAGACCGATGTATCGCTCCGCGGCGGTCTCCGGCATCAGGTGCCGTGCGCCGTCCCTAGCGAGACAGCGCCACGTTGTGATCGGTCAGCGCGTTGATCCGCGCCACCAGCGGCGCTGTCGTCGCGCGGAATTGCGCGAGAGCCTGCGACGTCAGCGGCACGGCGCGAGGCAGCGTGACGGTCATCGGGTTCTTGTGCAGGCCGTTGACGAGAAACTCGTAATGCAGATGCGGCGCAGTGGCCAGGCCACTGGAACCGACGAAGCCGATGATCTGACCTTGGCGAACGCGGGCGCCCGCCTTGATACCCGGCTTGAAGCGCGACAGATGGGCGTACAGCGTCTGGTTGTTGCCGCTGTGACGAACCACGATCACATTGCCGTAGCCACCTTTCTGACCGAGAAACTCGATCTTTCCGTCGCCAGTGGCGTGCACCGGCGTGCCGGTGGCGGCGGCGTAATCGACACCCTTGTGGGCGCGGATGATGTTGAGGATCGGATGCCGCCGCTGCAGGTTGAATCCGGAGCTGATGCGCACGAAATCGACAGGTGTGCGAATGAAAGCCTTGCGCAGCGATTCGCCCGACGGCGTGTAGTAGCCGGCGCGACCTTCGGCATCCACATAGCGAACGGCGCGGTAGGTCTTGCCCTGGTTGGTGAATTCGGCAGCGAGGATGTCGCCTTCGCGAAGCTTGCGGCCGTCTTTCAGGATGTTGTCGTACACGACGACGAAGCGATCGCCTTCCTGCAGGTCTTGGGCGAAGTCGATGTCATAGCCGAAGATGTCGGCGAATTCGAGAATCATTCGGTTCGACAGGCCAGCCTTGCGGCCATCGGCGAATAACGAGCTGCGAATCTGCCCAACGCTTTCGGTCTGTCGGCGCTCGAGTTCCGCAGTGAGCGTCGTCGACTCATAACCGACGCCGTGACGGCGCACGCTCAGCGTGCGTGTTTCATCGATCGCGTACGTCAGTTCTTCGAGGCGGCCGGACACGATGCGCAAATTCAGGACATCGCCCACCTTGAGTTTCTTCAGAAGGGCGCTGTCGCCACCGAGGCGAGTCATCAGCATCCAGTCCTGAGGAGGCAGGCCGGCCTGCTCGAAGATGTTCGAAAGGCTGTGTCCGCGTTCAATGCGGACCCGTGTCCATGCTGCTGGTTCCGGTACGGCAAGCGCGTCGGAAACTGCGTTTTGGATGATGTCTTCGAACAGCGGATTCGGGGCGGTGCTTTCGCCGCTTGCGACTGTCGGGGACTGAACGGGCGCGTTGCCGACGGCAGCGCCAATCGCCAAAAGATCCGTCGGGCCCTGCGATGACGAAAACGGCGCAAACGCGATTGCTGCTGCTGCGGCGACACCGACGAATGCGGCGAGGACGCCGATCCTGCGCAGCGAGGAATTCCGGGCTCCTGCTGCGGAGCTATAATTGCCTGACATAAAAACCCACGAATTGAGGCGCGTGCAGTACGCGCTGGCAAGGGATCGCTTCCTGTTTTCGTTGGTTTGCGGATCCGGATGGCCGTAACAAAACATAAAAACTGACCGTTGGCAATTTTTCACGTGATCCTGACCATGCGAATTCATTTTCGCGGTCCGTATCCGCAAATTTCGCGCCGTGATGGCGTCGGTGCAGCGAGGCAGCAGTGAATATCGAAGAGATCGAACGAGGCACCGAGGAGATCATCCCGCAGGCAGAGCTGCGCGCACGGCTTGAAAAAGCGGCCAGCAGCGGTCAGAGGCTCCGCATCAAGGCCGGTTTTGACCCTACCGCCAAGGACCTGCATCTCGGCCATACGTTGCTGCTGAACCGGCTGCGTGCATTCCAGGAAGCTGGCCACGAAGCAATCTTCCTGATTGGCGACTTCACCGGGATGATCGGTGATCCGACCGGGAAGAACGAAACACGCAAGCCGCTGACTCGCGAGCAGGTCGAAGAGAATGCGCTGACGTACAGAGAGCAGGTTTTCAAGATTCTTGACCCTGCGCGTACCACGATCGAGTTCAACAGTCGTTGGCTCGATACGCTTGGGACGGAAGGCATCTTGAAACTCGCGGCCCAGCACACGGTTGCACGGATGATGGAGCGCGACGATTTCTCAAGGCGTTTTCGGGACAATCAGCCGATCGCGATCCACGAGTTTTTGTACCCGCTGCTGCAAGGCTATGACTCGGTTGCACTGAAGGCAGACGTGGAACTCGGAGGAACCGACCAGAAATTCAACCTGCTCGTCGGCCGGCAACTGCAGCAGAGCTACGGCCAGCGACCGCAGTGCATCATGACGGTCCCGATTCTCGAGGGACTGGACGGCGTGCAGAAAATGTCGAAATCGCTCGGCAACTATGTGTCGCTGAACGATTCCCCGGCCGACATGCTCGGCAAGATCATGTCGATTTCCGACACGCTCATGTGGCGGTACTACGACCTGCTAAGTTTCCGGCCGCTGCAAGAAATTGCGGCGTTGCGACGCGCTGTATCGGAAGGCGCAAACCCGCGCGATATCAAGCTCACCCTTGGCGAGGAAATCGTCGCGAGGTTCCACGGGGTCGCCGCCGGGTCGGCGGCCCGGGCGGCGTTCATCGCGCAGTTCGCTCAAGGTCAGCTCCCGGAAAACATTCCGGAAGTGACGATTACGGTGCCGGAAGCCGGTACATCTCTCGCCGCACTTCTCAAGGAGGCGGGACTGGTCGGCAGCAACAGCGAAGGCAATCGGATGATCGATCAGAAAGCGGTTCGGGTCGATCAGCAGCGCGTCGAAGATCGCGCGCTCATGCTTCGTCCTGGTGCGACCTACCTGCTGCAGGTGGGCTCCCGTCGTTACGTGCGCGCGCACATTGCGCGGCAAAGCGCTGACTGACTGGCTGGCTGGGCTGCAAGTCCGGGCGAAATCCGCGCGGGACTTCATCCTCCGCTTGGGGCTCGCCAGACAACCTTGGTGTGCCGACGCTATTGCATCGGCCCGCTTTTCGGGGGGGGGGCGGTCCCGCATTCTTCGGCAAGCGATCTCGTGATTTGACGTGCCGATACACTGCCAGGCGGGCAGATCAGGGTCCGGTATCTTGGACCGTGAATACCTGGCAACGTGAGATGCAGGACGGGATTTTTGGCAGCCGATTGGTGTTCTGAATGCTGGACGCCGGTGCCGATTGCGCGAACCCAATTCCCACCCGCTCGCGCTGAGGGTTTGATTCAAGTCGTGGGCTGGGAGGCTAACCGACTATTTCTCGCACCGACTTCGAGAAAAAACGAAAAAGCTGTTGACGTCTGAAGAAAGGGGTCTATACTCCGCGTCCCTTGAGTCGGCTACCGG
>CAYPJK010000027.1:13868-14323 GCA_964411025.1 uncultured Nevskia sp. | reverse complement strand
GACCTCGACGGCGATCCATCTGCGCTTCGACATCCGCGCATCCAGCCTCGCCGATGAGCTGAAGGCACGCGTGCTGCTGAAGGCCGATCAGCGGATCACCCGCGACGGCGTGGTGGTCATCAAGGCCCAGCAGCACCGCAGCCAGGAAGCCAACCGCGAAGCCGCCCTGGCCCGTCTTGCCGACCTGCTGGTGCGCGCGCTGCACGGGCCCGCAACGCGTCGGGCAACCCGGCCGAGCCGAGCGGCGAAGCAGCGCCGGGTCGACGACAAGACCCGACGCGGCGGCATCAAGGCGCTGCGCCGCTCGGTGGACGACTGAGGCATTCCTGCCGACCCGGCCGACATCGACTTCGGCACGGCCCGACATGCGCGGCGCGCGGCTTCTGGCTCACAATGCGGAACGATCCCTTCCCGGTTCCCGCATGTCTGGCTACACCGTCACCCGTCGTTCGGCG